>DATBKR010000554.1:0-3718 GCA_036555805.1 Hyphomicrobiaceae bacterium
CGCGGAGACTGCAAGCTCCTCATCAGCCATTGGGGGAAGCTCCCTGCCGGCGCCAATTTCCGACACCTCCGCGCGTCGGCCGCCGTCGCCGGCGCAAAGTCCAGGCGCACGACGATGGGGTCAGACCCCCAGGGTCTGACCGCATCCTATTCGCCTACGCCCTTGCCCCCGCGCGCTTGTTCTGCCGATTGTTCACCAGATCATCCACCACGGCCGGCTCCGCCAGCGTGGAGGTGTCGCCGAGGTTGGAGAAGTCGTCCTCGGCGATCTTGCGCAGGATGCGGCGCATGATCTTGCCGGAGCGGGTCTTGGGCAGGCCTGGGGCGAACTGGATCAGGTCGGGCGCGGCCAAGGGCCCGATTTCCTTGCGCACGTGCTGCACCAGCTCCTTGCGCAGGTCCTCGCTCGGCTGGAAGCCGGCGATCAGCGTCACGTAGCAGTAGATGCCCTGGCCCTTGATGTCGTGCGGGTAGCCCACCACGGCGGCCTCGGCCACCTTGGGGTGCGAGACGAGCGCCGATTCCACCTCCGCCGTGCCTAGGCGGTGGCACGAGACGTTGATCACGTCGTCCACGCGGCCGGTGATCCAGTAGTAGCCGTCCTCGTCGCGGCGGCAGCCGTCGCCCGTGAAGTACTTGCCCGGATAGGTGGAGAAGTAGGTCTGCACGAAGCGCTCGTGGTCGCCGTAGACCGTGCGCATCTGGCCGGGCCAGGAGTCGAGGATCACTAGGTTGCCTGAAGCAGCGCCCTGCAAAAGCGTGCCCTTTTCGTCCACCAGCGCCGGCTGGATGCCGAAGAACGGCCGCGTGGCCGAGCCGGGCTTCAGCTTGGTGGCGCCCGGCAGCGGCGTGATGAGGATGCCGCCGGTCTCGGTCTGCCACCAGGTATCGACGATCGGACAGCGACCCTCGCCCACCACGCGGTGGTACCACTCCCACGCCTCGGGGTTGATGGGCTCGCCCACGGTGCCCAGCAGCTTCAGCGAGGAGCGGTCCGTGCGCTTCACATAATCGTCGCCCGCGCCCATCAGCGCCCGGATGGCTGTGGGTGCCGTGTAGAAGATGTTCACGTCCCACTTGTCGATCACGTGCCAGAAGCGCGAGGCGGTCGGATAGTTCGGCACGCCCTCGAACATCAGCGTGGTGGCGCCGTTGGAGAGGGGCCCGTACAGGATGTAGCTGTGGCCCGTCACCCAGCCCACGTCGGCCGTGCACCAGTAGATGTCGCCGTCGTGGTAGTCGAACACGTACTGGTGCGTCATGGAAACGAAGGTGAGATAGCCGCCTGTGGTGTGCAGCACGCCCTTGGGCTTGCCGGTGGAGCCCGAGGTGTAGAGGATGAACAACGGGTCCTCCGCGCTCATCTCCACCGGCGGGCAGTCGGCGCTCACTTTGACCAGTTCGTCGTGCAGCCAGATGTCGCGGCCCTTGACCCAGGGGATGTCCGCGCCGGTGCGGCGCACCACCAGTACCTTCTCGTCGCCCTTGCAGTGTTTGAGCGCCTCGTCGGTGTTCTTCTTGAGCGGGATCGGGCGACCGCCGCGAACGCCTTCGTCGGCGGTGATGACAAACTTGGAGTCGCAGTCGTTGATGCGCCCCGCCAGACTGTCCGGCGAGAAGCCGCCGAACACCACGGAATGGACCGCGCCGATGCGGGCGCAGGCCAGGATGGCATAAGCCGCCTCGGGGATCATCGGCAGGTAAATGGTGACGCGGTCGCCCTTCCCGACGCCGTTGGCGTTGAGCACGTTGGCGAACTTGCAGACGCGCTCGTGGAGCTGGCGATAGGTGATGCGCTCCTCGTGGGTGGGGTCGTCGCCCTCCCAGATGATGGCCACCTGGTCGGCGCGCTTCTTCAGGTGCCGGTCGATGCAGTTGTAGGCCGCGTTGAGCGTGCCGTCCTCGTACCACTTGATGGAGACGTTGCCCGGCCCGTACGAGGCGTTCTTGACCTTGGTATAGGGCTTGATCCAGTCGATGCGCTTGCCCGCCTCGCCCCAGAATCCGTTCGGATCCTCCAGCGAGCGCTTGTACATGGCCAAGTACTTCTCGTTGTCGAGGTAGGCGCGAGCGGCCCACTCGGCCGGCACATTGTAGACCTTCTCAGACATCGCGCTTTTCCTCCCATGGAACTACGCTGTCGGGCCCTATTTATCTGCACCCGGCCACGATGGGCAACCGCCCCTTCGTCGAATGCGGGCGGAGCCTTGGCCGGCCGGGTCGCAGGGCATCCACGGAACGGCTTGTAGGAGGTCCGCGTTCGGCGGCCCGCCGGGTCTCCAGCGTCGAGCCCGCCTCGCAGCTTCGTGCTGCCACTGCGACTGATCAGTCCCGCAACGCCTGCAGCGGTCTCGCACGTCCGGCATGGATCGAAGACGCGGGGCAGCGCCAATGCGACGATCGGCAGAACACGCGCAGGCGCCCTGTTCCACCCTACGGCAATCGCCCGATCAAGCAAGAGCGAGGAGGCGGACCAGCAAAGCCCGACCCCTACGCCGCGACATTGTTGGTGTTGGGGTCTCGCAGGACGTAGCCGCGGCCCCACACGGTCTCGATATAGTGCTGGCCGCCGGTGGCCGCCTGCAGCTTCTTCCTCAGCTTGCAGATGAACACGTCGATGATCTTGAGCTCGGGCTCGTCCATGCCGCCGTAGAGGTGATTGAGGAACATCTCCTTGGTCAGGGTGGTGCCCTTGCGCAGCGAGAGCAGCTCCAGCATCTGGTATTCCTTGCTCGTCAGATGCACGCGCTGGCCGTTCACCTCCACCGTCTTGGTGTCGAGGTTGACGCGCAGGTTGCCGGTCTCGATCACCGACTGGGCATGGCCCTTGGAGCGGCGCACGATGGCATGGATGCGGGCGATCAGCTCGTCCTTGTGGAACGGCTTGGTCATGTAGTCGTCGGCGCCGAAACCCAGCCCACGGACCTTATCTTCGATGCCGGCCAGGCCGGACAGGATCAGGATGGGCGTCGAGACCTTGCTAACTCTGAGCGTCTTGAGCACCTCGTAGCCGCTCATGTCGGGCAGGTTCAGGTCGAGTAGGATGATGTCGTAGTCGTAGATCTTGCCAATATCCACACCCTCCTCGCCGGTCTCGGTGATGTAGACATTGAACCCTTCGGATTGAAGCATCAGCTCGATGCTCTGCGCGGTTGCGCTGTCGTCTTCGATCAGAAGGACCCGCATTGTTGTTCCTCTCTTCCTTGACCCGTTGAGAGTCCCGCTGCCCACGAACGAAGGACACGCGCCGCCGAGGCCAAGCCCACTTGAGCGAAGCTAGACGCCACAGGTTAACGAAAGCTAATTTTGCATTACGCCGTTGGGGCACTCCGCACAACCGCTTCGTGCTGACCCGGCGCGCCTACAAGCCCCACGCGCAGCCGATCACGCGCAACACAACCACCAAAGCTCCAGGTGCGTCCCCGGGGCCGAGCTATGACGAGGCGACCCCCGCCGGAGGAGGCCAAGCGGGCCACGTTCCAACTTCCTGTCGCTTCGGATGAGCCCCAGCAACTGGCACCGGACACGATTTCGACGCAATTCCCATGGCAGCGCCGAACCTAACTGATTTGCGAACGGGGCCCTAGAGGGGTACAAGCAAAAAAATTCCCCTTGCGCCGCGCTGCCGAATAGGGCTGAGCTAGCGTTGCTTTACCGCAACTTAAGTGCTCCCGCTTAGCGTGCGCGGGGCGCGGGCGAAAGCCAGGCTTGGCCGCCCA
>DATBKR010000555.1:0-1534 GCA_036555805.1 Hyphomicrobiaceae bacterium
GGGGCTCGGCATTCGCGATATCGACGTCATGACGACGCCGTGGGACGTGCGGCTGCTGCGCCGGACGTTCGCGTCGCTCCTGCTGCGGCATTTCCCGCTCAGCCTCGGCCTCTCGCTGCCCAGGGCGCATACGTCGCAGAAGAACGACGTGATCTTCCTCAACTCGTTCCTGAAGCGGGACCTGCGCCGGCGCCTCGGCGCGACCGCTCTACCGCCCATCGTCAACGTCCCGCACCACCATGCGCACGCGGCGATGTTCTTCGTGTCGCCGTTCGATGAGGCGCTGGTGCTGGTGATGGACGGCTACGGCGACGACTGCTCATCGAGCGCCTATGTCGGCCGCGGCAACCGGCTGCAGCGCCTGTGGTCCACGGGCATCATGAACTCGGCCGGCCTCGTCTACACGTTCGTCACGGAATATCTGGGTTTCGCCGGCTTCGGCGACGAGGGCAAGGTGATGGCGCTCGCCGCCTACGGCGACGACACCTACGTCGGGCGCTTCCGCGACGTGATCCGGCCCACGCCCGACGGCGGCTATGCCGTCAACATGGCCTACTTCAGCTACGACACATACGGCCAGATGCGTCCGTTCAGGCGCAAGTTCATCGACACCTTCGGGCCGCCGCGCACGAAGGGCGAGCCGATCTCCGACCGGCACCGCGACATCGCCTACGCTGTACAGGCAGTTACCGAGGACATCGTGCTGCACCGGGTGCGCACGCTGCTGAAACTGCATCCACAGCGCGATCTGTGCCTGTCGGGCGGCGTCGCGCTCAACTGCGTGGCCAACGCCAAGGTCCTCGAGCACACCGGCGTACGGCGGCTGTGGGTGCCGCCGTGCGCGTCGGATACCGGCGCCCCGTTCGGCAGCGCGCTCTGGCACTACCACCAGGACCTGGGCCACGCGCGCGGCTTCGAGCTGAAGCACGCGCTCCTGGGCAAGGCCTACGGCGACGAGGAGATCGCGCGGGCCCTCGACGCGGCCGGCCTGCGCTACCGCCGCATGGGCGAGGAGCGGCTGATCGCCGGCGTGGCCCGCGACCTGGCCGACGGCAAGATCGTCGGCTGGTTCCAGGGCCGCTTCGAGATCGGGCCGCGGGCGCTCGGCAACCGCTCGATCCTGGCCGACCCGCGGCGGCCCGAGATGCGCGACGTGCTCAACGCCAAGGTCAAGCGGCGCGAGCCGTTCCGGCCGTTCGCGCCGGCGGTGCTGGTGGAGCGGGCCGGCGAGTTCTTCGAGATCGACCAGCCCGACCCGTTCATGACGCTGGCCCCGCGCGTGCGCCCGGAGAGCCGCGACCGCATCCCCGCCGCCGTGCACGTGGACGGCACCGGCCGCATCCAGACGGTCGCGCGCGAGTCGAACCCGCGCTACTACGGCCTGATCGAGGCATTCGGGCGCCTCACGGGCGTGCCCATCCTGCTCAACACGAGCTTCAACCGCTCGGAGCCTATCGTGGCCTCTCCCAAGGAGGCCATCGAGTGCTACCTGAGGAGCGGCATGGACGTGCTGGTGCTGGGCGATTTCTACACC
>DATBKR010000556.1:0-6448 GCA_036555805.1 Hyphomicrobiaceae bacterium
GGCCAGGGCCTTGAGCCGCCTGTCGGCATCGTCGAGCCACTCTGCGGCGGCCGTCTGGTCCATGAAGTAGCGGACGAACTTGCCCTGGGCATCGAGCCTCTTGAAGCGCTCCAGCGCCTCCAGCTCCGCCTGCTTGTCGCCCAGCGACTGGGTGCCCTTGCGGGCCGCGGAATACTCGCGGCTCAGCTCGTAGTAACCCGGCGCGAACTCCGGATTGGCGGCGAGGAGGGCCTTGAGGCCGTCGAGCCGCTGCGGTCCTTCCATGAGAAGGATGCGCGCGAAATCGATCACCGGGCGCTTGTCCTGCTCGTACATGGCGGCGTAGATCTCGCGCGCCCCGGCGCGGCCCTCCTGCACCTTCAGGAAGGTCTGGTAGCGCAGATGCGGGTCGATGAAGTCGAGCCTGAAGGCGAAGAAGGCGTTGTAGCTGCGCCGTGCGTTGCCGAAGTCGCCGCTCTGCTCGTAGAGCCGCGCGTTGTGGTAGTGTTCCTCCGGCTTTTTCGCGTTCTGGATGATGCCGCCGCCCTTGTCGAGGCCGGCGAAGCCCTGCTTGATGGATTCGAGCGAGGCCACGATCCTCTCGTTCGAGCGGGCGATGCTCTGCGTGTCCTGCTCGACCCGCGAGACCGTCTCCGCGGTCCTCCGCGTCGCCTCCTTGATCTCGGCCAAGTCCTTGCGGATCAGTCCGAGCGACTGCTGCAGCCCCGCGACGAACGGGAAGTTGGTGGCCAGCACCCCCTTTGCTTCGCTCTCGTTGGTCTGGAGCAGCAGGAGGGCGCCGGAGAAAACGAGGAACGAGGCCGCCAACACCAGCGGCGGAAGAAGGCGCGGACGCAGGCCTCGCAGAACCAGCCAGCCGACGATGAGGCCCGCGCTGGCGGCGAGGCTCACCCAGAAGACGTAGGCGCTGAGCGGTGCGAGCGGCTGGATCACGTCGGAGACGAAACCGCCGAGCGCCCCGACCGGGGCGAAATAGGCCAAATACCTGCTCACATGCTGCCGGGCAGCCTGGCTCATCAGAGTTCCCCCCGTACAGTGGCTTTTCAAATTCAGCAAACGCGGGCGAGCCAGTCGCCGCCCGGTGCAGCGGAAATGTGGCGCCGGGAGCGCCTCACGACATGGTGATGCTGCCGCCCCGCAGCAGCCCGCTGCGGCAGGCCTGTGCTTCACCGGCCTTCTCCGCGAGGCGACGGCCGGTCCCATGAACCTTTGCGCCACCTCTGGCATTGATTGATCGAGTTCGCGCGCTCCGGGGGCCGCCGGAGGGCGGACGCAGGAAAAGCGGCCCACGCGAGAGGAGGTTGTGCGATGGCCCGGTCAAAGCCGGCCGAATCAAGGTCAACGCCGGAGGTTGCCGAGGAGCCGGGCGCGGAGTTGCCGGCACTCGCCATTTCCGCGGTGAAGGTCTGCTTCATCATCCTCAAGGCGCGCGAGTTCGACGCCAAGGACATTGTGACGGAGCCCGATGCCGGCTCCAACAGCTCCGACGACAACATGATCTCGGTGCTGGAGGACCATCGCGACGATCCGGTACTGGAAGAGCTGACGGCATTCATCTCGAGTCTTGCCGAGGACGAGCAGGTGGACCTCGTGGCGCTGGCCTGGCTCGGCCGCGACGACAACACCATCGAGGATTGGGAAGCCCTGCGGGAGGAGGCCCAGCGTGCGCACCGCTCGCGGATGACGCACACGGCCGACTACCTGCTCGGCATGCCGCTCCTCAGCGACTATCTGGAGGAAGGCTTGGCCCAGTTCGGTCAATCCTGCGCGGACGTCGAGATCGAGCACCTGTAGGACTCCGCAGCCGCGTCCGGCGTGAGTCGGTCGCGCAGCCAGCGCAGGATCGCGCGCAGCGCGCTCGGGGCCGCGCTTTCTTTGGCGAGAGCGCATTGAAGGACATCGTCGGGGTCATGGAGCGCAGCTTTCCCCGCGACTGGATGTGGGCCGAGGCCTTCGCGCTGCTGGCGCGGGCGGAGCGGATGCAACGGGAGGTGTTCCGGCCGATCGCGTCCGGCATGCAAGCCGCAGCCTGGGAGCCCCCGGTCGATATCCTCGAAACCGCGGACGAGATTCTGATCGTGGTGGCGCTGCCCGGCGTCGATCCGGATCGAGTGGAAGCGGCCATCGTCGGCAGCGACCTGGTGATCGCGGGCACCCGCGTGCTGCCGCGCGAGCTCAACATCGCCGTCATCCACCGCCTGGAGCTGCCCCAGGGGCGCTTCGAGCGGCGCGTGCGGCTCCCCGCCGGCACCTACCGGCAGCCGCGCCGGGCGGCAGTCAACGGCTGCCTGCTGATCAGGCTCGAGAAGGCGGAGGCTGCCCGTGGCTGAGGCAGACGCGACGGCCATTGCGCCGGCCGAGGCCGGCGCTACCCCGCGCTACCCCGCGCCGCCTTCCGACGCGCTCATCATCGTGCCGGTGCGCGCCACCGTGCTGTTCCCCGGCCTGGTGCTGCCCATTACCGTCGGGCGCCCGACTTCCGTTGCGGCGGCGCAGCAGGCGATGCGCGAGCAGCGCGAGCTGGGCCTGCTGATGCAGCGCAACCCCGACGTGGCCGAGCCCACGCCCGCCGACATGTATCGCGTGGGCTGCGTCGCCAACCTCATGCGCTACGTCACGGCACAGGACGGCACGCACCACCTCGCCTGCCAGGGCGAGCAGCGCTTCCAGGTGCTGGAGTTCCTGCATGGCTGGCCGTTCCTGGTGGCGCGCGTGGTGCGCATCCCGGAGCCAGACACCCAGAGCCCCGAGATCGAGGCGCGCTTCCTGAGCCTCAAGCAGCAGGCGATCGAGGCCTTGCAGCTGCTGCCGCAGGCGCCGCCGGAGCTCATCGCCGCCATCGAGTCGATCGCCGCGCCGGCCCAGCTTGCCGACCTCGCCGCCGCCTACATGGACCTGAAGCCCGAGGAGAAGCAGAAGGTCCTGGAGACCGTCGGCGTGGTCGAGCGCATGGACAAGGTGGCGCGCCTGCTCGGCCAGCGCATCGAGGTGCTGCGCCTGTCGCGGGAGATCGGGCAGCGCACCAGGGCCGCGCTCGACGAGCGCCAGCGCGAGGTGCTGCTGCGCGAGCAGATGGCCGCCATACGGCGCGAGCTGGGCGAGGGCGAGGAGGGCAAGGCCGAAATCGCCGAGCTCAACGAGGCGATTGCCAAGGCGCGCATGCCCAAGGAGGTGGAGGACCAGGCGAAGAAGGAGCTGCGCCGGCTGGAGCGCATGCCCGAGGCCTCGGCCGAGCACGGCATGGTGCGCAGCTACCTCGACTGGCTGATCGAGCTGCCGTGGGCACTGCCCGGGGAACAGCCCATGGACATCGCCGAGGCGCGCCGTATCCTGGACGAGGACCACTACGGCCTCGACAAGATCAAGCGGCGCATCGTCGAGTACCTCGCGGTTCGCAAGCTGGCCCCGCAGGGCAAGGCGCCGATCCTGTGCCTGGTGGGACCGCCGGGCGTGGGCAAGACCTCGCTGGGGCAGTCCATCGCCCGCGCCATGGGCCGCAAGTTCGTGCGCGTGAGCCTGGGCGGCGTGCACGACGAGGCCGAGATCCGCGGCCACCGGCGCACCTACATCGGCGCGCTGCCCGGCAACGTCATCCAGGCCATCCGCAAGGCCGGCACGCGCGACTGCGTGATGATGCTCGACGAGATCGACAAGCTGGGTGTCAGCATCCAGGGCGATCCGAGCGCGGCGCTGCTGGAGGTGCTGGACCCCGAGCAGAACAACACCTTCCGCGACAACTACCTGGCCGTGCCGTTCGACCTGAGCCGGGTGGTGTTCATCACCACCGCCAACATGCTCGACACCGTCCCGGGGCCCCTGCGCGACCGCATGGAGGTGATCGTGCTGTCGGGCTACACGGCCGCCGAGAAGCTGGAGATCGCCCGGCGCTATCTGGTCAAGCGGCAGATGGAGGCGAACGGGCTCAAGCCCGAGCAGGCGGAGATCACCGATGCGGCGCTCGGCGCCATCGTCCAGGACTATACGCGCGAGGCCGGCGTGCGCAGCCTGGAGCGCGAGATCGGCCAGGCGCTGCGCCACGCCGCCGTCCGCATCGCGGAGGGTCAGCAGGGCCCGATCCGCATCGATGCGGGCGACCTCGCCGGCGTCCTGGGCCCGCGCCAGTTCGAAAGCGAGGCGGCGATGCGCACGAGCGTGCCGGGCGTTGCGACGGGGCTCGCCTGGACGCCGGTGGGCGGCGACATCCTGTTCATCGAGGCGACGCGCACGCCGGGCGGCGGCAAGCTGATCCTCACGGGCCACCTCGGCGAGGTGATGCGCGAGAGCGCGCAGGCGGCCCTGAGCGTGGTCAAGAACCGTGCCGCGTCGCTGGGCATCGACCCCACCCGCTTCGAGAGGAGCGACATCCACGTGCACGTGCCGGCGGGTGCCATCCCCAAGGACGGCCCCAGCGCCGGCGTCGCCATGTTCATGGCGCTGGTCTCGCTCCTGACCGACCGCACGGTGGCGAGCGACACCGCCATGACCGGCGAGATCAGCCTGCGCGGGCTCGTCCTGCCGGTGGGCGGCATCAAGGAGAAGGTGGTGGCTGGCGCCCGAGCCGGCATCACCCGCGTGCTGCTCCCGGCGCGCAACCGCAAGGACTTCGACGACATCCCCGACGAGGTGCGCAAGGCCATGCGCTTCGTCTGGCTGGAGACGGTGGACGACGCCGTGCGCGCCGCCCTGGAGCCGCGGGAGGCGGAGCACGCAGCCGAGGCAGCGCCGGCGCGCGCCGCTTCGGTGGGGTAGCTGCGCGCGCCGCCGCGTCCGGCGGGTGTCGGGCGTCGGGTGTCGGCAGTCGGGAAAGTCACTCCTCGCCTCTCGCGCCCGCCGACCCCCGACTGCCGAATCTCAACACGTTTCAGAACTCGGCCGGCTACCGCGCCGTCGGGTCGGGCCCCAGCCGCACCTGGCGCTTGCCGAAGTTCTCGCCGCGCAGGAGTCCGATGAAGGCCGCGGGCGCCTTCGCGATGCCGCCGTCGACGATATCCTCCTTGTAGCTGATCCGCCCCGCGCGCAGCCACTCGCCCAGCTGGGGCAGCGCCGGCGCATAGCGCGCACTGAAGTCCCACACGATGAACCCGCGCGCGGTCACGCGCTTGCCCACGAAGGTGCCCATCCAGCGCGGGCCCGGCTCGGCCGTGTTGTACTGGGAGATGGAGCCGCACAGGCTCACGCGCGCGAAGACATTGAGGTTGGCGAGCACGGCGTCGCTGACCGGCCCGCCGACATTGTCGAAGTACACGTCCACGCCGTCCGGGCAGGCCGCCCGCACCGCTGCGGCGAGGTCCTTCCCGGCCTTGTAGTCGATGCACGCATCGAGCCCCAGCTGATCCTTCACGTAGGCGCATTTGCTGGCGCCGCCGGCGATGCCCACCGCGCGGCAGCCGGCGATCCTGGCAAGCTGGCCCACGATCTGGCCCACCGCGCCGGAGGCGGCCGACACCACCACCGTCTCGCCAGGCTTTGGCTGGCCCACCTCGAACAGCCCGAAGTAGGCGGTCATGCCGGGCATGCCGAGCACGCTGTTGGCGTAGGAGATCGGCCCGTGCGCGGGATCGATCTTGCGCGGGGCACGGCCGGGGCCGACGGCATATTCCTGCCAGCCCAGGGTGTCCTCCACGATGTCGCCCACCTGGAAGCCGGGGTGGTTGGACTTGACGACCTCGCCCACCACGCCCGCGGTCATCACCTCGCCGATGGCCACCGGCGCCGCGTAGGACTGGGCGTCGCGCATGCGCCCGCGCATGTAGGGGTCGAGCGAGAGATAGATGCCGCGCACCAGGAACTGGCCGGGGCCCGGCTCGGGCACCGGCACCTCCTCGATGCGGAAATCGCTCTCGGCTGGTTCGGCCGGCGGCCGGCGCGCAAGAATGACGCGGCGGTGAGTCTTGGGGATCACAGGGGCGATCATCGGGCCTCTCCCTCGCGAGTTCCGGTCAGCGGGAAGCGAGCCTAGCGCCGGAGACCGGGATCGGGGAAGAGGCCGCGGCCGAGCTTTGCGGCGCCCCGCGGTGTTCCGTGCGAGGTTTAGCGGGCCAGACCCTCGCCGATCGGGGGCAGACCCCACGGGTCAACCGGAGGTCGCTCGATCCGGCTCTGGTCGGCCCCCTGGCCTCCCAGGGCCAGAAGCCGGCGTGCAGCGACACACGCTCTACGCCCACTTCCCCGATGAGCGCAGCCTCCTGATGGCCTGCTCGGGGCTGCACTTCGAGCGCAACCCGCTCCCCGACGCTGCGCCCTGGCGCGGCATCGAGGACCGGCGCGAACGCGTCCGGGCGGGCCTGGCGGCGGTCTACGGCTGGTACGAGCGCAACGCCGACGTTGCCGGATGCGTGCTGCGAGACGTGGAGATTCACCCGCTGACCAAGGAGATAGCGGAGCTGCGCTTCGGTCCCTTCATGGCTGCCTGCCGCGCGGTGCTGGGTGCGAAGCTCAACGCCAGGCA
>DATBKR010000557.1:0-7494 GCA_036555805.1 Hyphomicrobiaceae bacterium
TTAAGGATCTCGCGTAATGACCGGAGACGGCGCAATCCCTGGGTCGCCGAAGTTGCAGAACTTCACGGGCCGCACCGTGAAGAACCTCTGTTCGGGGCACAAGGCGGCTTCAAGCACGGTCGCGATGCTTCAAGCCGGGGCCTCTCCTGGGCAATGTGCAGATAAAGCCCCGACACCTTTTTTCGACCTCCTGACAACGATGATTGAGGCCCACGCCGCTGAAAGCGGGCGGGCGCTGCGAGACGCCGGCGCGACCGACCGTATCGGCGCGCTAGTCGCCGACATAACCGACGCGAAGGCCGCTCGGCGAACGAACGCAAGTGCTGCCCCGCCCGCTGCCAGCCACAGGCGGCGCGCGCAGCACCTGAACGTCTGTGTCGTCGGCCTGATCATGGCCATGGGTAACGTCATCTACGTATCGGAGGCGGGCAACAAGGTGCCGGAGGTGGGCAAAGAGCAACCCCCCGTCATCGCCGCCGATGCAGCACTCCAAGCGAGATCGGTTGTCATTGGCAATGCCGTTGCAAACGACAAGGCGGTGGAGCCGCAGCTTCCGGCAGGCGAACCCGGGAGTTCGCCAACGATCGGCGTCGGGGAGGAGCGGATCGATGAGGGCGAGATCGGGACCAAAAGCAGCCCGGATGCACCTTCGGATGATCAGGCCGTCGCGACACCCGTGGTAGAGCAGCCCACCGAGAGACCCGGTTCTGACATGGAGACTCAAGTGGACGGTGCGGCAGGAGAGCGGATACCCAGCGAGGCAGTCCGCCCTGATCCAATCGCGCCGGCTACGAACGCATCGGCTGAGGAGCCGCCGCGGCCGGACGCGTCATCGCCGCCACCGCCCGCCCGCGGAAGCAGATCGGCAATCGAGCGAGCCAACGAGCCTGTCGCGACCCAGGTCGGTCGGACGATCTCCGGGGTGAACATGCGCGCCGGGCCGAGCAACGGCCAGCCGGTGCTTGCGACTATTCCTCGAGGCAGCCCCATCGAAGTAGTCAAATGCGGTCAGTGGTGCGAGGTGATCTTTGCCGGCCAGCGAGGGTGGGTCTACAAAACCTTCATCAGGGCGCCGCTTGCGGATGTCGCGATGTCGCCGGTGCGCGCCAGGCCAAGCCCTCGGAAGGCCGGCTCGAACAGCGCCGTATGGCGCGGTAACCGGACGTGGGGGTCGGATCCCCACAGATTTAAGCCCGTTAAAGTTCGAGTATCCACGGATCAAAGCACGCGAGATGGACGGAGTGCTAGTCACAGTAGCAGCGGCAATTTTTTCTGGAGCACCGTTGAGTATCTCTGGAATCAGATACGACCACCCGCTCTTCGACGCAATTACGACTGAGCACTTCCGGCCTTGAAGGTCCGCACTATCGTTCCGCGTGCCGGGCGAGCAGCCGGGCCGACGTTTGATGTTGCGTCGCCTACCCGGCTTCCAAGCTGCGATGCCGCTCGTTTGGTGCACCTCATTTCGCCTCGCAGGGGTGCGAGCTGCGCCGGAACTGCGCTAGGATCGGGCTCATGGTGCGTGAGGAGGCCGGTCCGGAATGGCGGAAGCAACTGGGATAGCGCCGTACCTAGCTGCGCCGAAGCCCGCGCGCGGGGCGCGTTGGCGCGCGGTCGCGCGCACCGCGTTCCCTTTCCTGGTCATCGGCGCGCTGTGGGAGGCCGTGGCCCAGGCCGGCCTCTTCCACCCCCGCCTGTTCCCGCCGCCCGAGGCGGTCGCCGCCCAATTCGTGCGCCTCACGGTGTCGGGCGTGCTCCCGCACCACGCCGCCGACACGCTCGTTCGTCTTGCCGCGGGTTTCGCGCTTGCCGCGGTGGCCGGCGTCGCGATCGGCATCGCCATGGGCCGTTGGAGGCTGGCCGAGGACGTGCTCCTGCCGCCCGTCAGCATGGCAGCGCCCATTCCCGGCATCGCCTATGCGCCGCTTTTCCTCTTGTGGTTCGGGCCCGGCAGCGCGTCCACGGTGCTGCTGGTCGCCTTCGTGTCGGCCTTCCCGGTCGTCTTCAATACCTGGACCGGCGTGAAGTCGACGAAGGAGGTATGGTTGCGCTCGGCCGCTGCCATGGGCGCCGACGGCTGGCGCCTGTTCCTCAAGGTCGTGCTGCCGGGCGCGCTGCCCTACGTCCTCACGGGGCTGCGCCTGGGTCTCGCGCAGGCGTGGCGCATTCTCGTGGGAGTCGAGATGCTGGCCGCCGTGCCGTGGGGCTTGGGTTGGATGATCTTCGGCGCGCGCGAGTTTCTGAACACCGACGTAATGCTGGCCGGCGTCGCCGTGATCGGGGCGATCGGGCTGGCGCTGGAAAAGGGCGTGTTCCAGCGACTGGAGCGCTACACCGTCGTGCGCTGGGGAATGATGACATGAGGGTATCGCAAACCCGACGGTCCTTCTACCGCTCCGTCATCGCGCTGGCGCTGATAGCCGGCGGCTACGAGGTGCTGGCGCGCAGCGGGGCGTTTCCGGCGGCATTGCTGCCGACGCTTCCCGCTGTTGCCGGCGCCCTGTGGAGCGGGATGGCGGACGGGACGCTGCCCGGACATGCCGCGAGCACGCTCTATCGCGTGCTCGTCGGGATGAGCCTGGCCGTTGCTTTGGGGGTGCCGCTCGGCATCCTGATGGGCCGATTGCGCGCGGTGGAAGGCTTCGTTCTGCCGCTTGCCAGTGCCCTGATGCCGATCCCATCGCTTGCCTGGGTTCCGGTTTTCATCCTTTGGTTCGGCCTCGGCAATGGCACCACGGTCGGCATCGTCCTCTACGCGGCGCTGTTTCCGGTTCTTCTCAACGTCTGGTCGGGCGTGCGCGCGGTGAACCCGTTGTGGCTGCGCGCCGGCAGCTCCATGGGCGCCGGTGCCGGCGCCCTGTTCTGGAAGGTGATCGTCCCCGGCGCCTTTCCGTTCATCATCACCGGCATGCGCCAGGCGTTCGTGCGCGCGTGGATTGCGGTGGTGGGAGCGGAGATGCTCGCAGCCTCCGACTGGGGCCTCGGCTGGGTGATCTTTGACGCCAAGGAGTTCCTCAAGGCCGACGTGATGCTGGCCTCCCTCGCGGTCATCGGCCTGATCGGTCTCGCCTTCGAGCGCCTCGTATTCGGCACGCTGGAGCGCGTGACGGTGCAGCGCTGGGGCATGGTGCGGCAGGGCAAGGCCTGAGCGCGCGCGCCGTCGGCCCCGCATCGGGGCAGCCCAATTCCGGCGCAATCGTGCCGTCCCTCGACCCGGCGCAAGTCGGTCGGCGCGGCCTCGCCTGGCAGCCGCGGGGCGGAGCGTGCGCATCCAGAGTTTGCGGGTGCGCGCCGCCGATTTACAGGCATAATGGCCGCGACAGAAGTCCGCCCGCGCCGGCTCGGGCGCGAGAGCGTGCCGGGAGGACGCGCATGCCCCACATTGAGGTCCGCGATGTCTCGCTTGCCTACGACACACCCGCCGGGCAGGTCACCGGCGTAGCCGCGGCGAGCTTCGCCATCGAGGCGTCGGAGTTCGTGTGCCTGGTGGGCCCCTCGGGTTGCGGAAAGTCGACGCTGCTCAACGTCATCGCCGGCTTCCTGGCGCCCAGTGGCGGCGAGGTGCGCATCGGCGGCGGGGTCGTCACCGGCCATGGGCTCGACCGAGGCGTGGTGTTCCAGGATTTCGCCCAGCTCTTCCCCTGGCGCACGGCGCTGCGCAACGTTGCCTTCGGCCTGGAGATGAAGGGCGTGCCGAAGAAGGAGCGAGAGGCGACCGCGCTCGAGCAGCTCAGGCTGGTGAAGCTCGAGAAGTTCGCCCACGCCTATCCGCACCACCTGTCCGGCGGCATGCAGCAGCGGGTCGCCATCGCCCGCGCGCTCGCCTACAATCCCTCGGTGCTGCTCATGGACGAGCCGTTCGCTGCGCTCGATGCTCTGACCCGGGACGACATGCAGCGGCTGTTGTCGGACGTGTGGCGGGAGACGCGCAAGACGGTGGTGTACGTCACGCACAATGTGTCGGAGGCCGTGTATCTGGCCGACCGCGTGGTCGTGATGACCCCGCACCCCGGCACAGTGAAAACAGAGGTTCCGATCCGCCTGCCGCGCCCGCGCGATCCGCTCAGCGTCGAATTTCTCGACCGCCAGAAGGAGCTGCTGAGGCACCTCGGCGGGGCCCCCGTTCAGATCTGAAGGATCGACGACGCGATAAATGGGTGACAGCGAGGGGCTCGCGATGGACACGTCGGCTTTGGCTTTGCAGATGAAGCGCCTGTCCATCTGGCTGGACCGCTCCTGTCAGCCCGAGGGCCTCGTGCGACGGCAATTTGCCACTCCGCCGTTCGGCAGCTGCTACCTGACCCTCGATCCCGCTCGCCAGGCACCCTTCGCCTCGTCGAACTACAACCGCATTCATGTGTGCGGTACGGAGCCGGGGCTGGAGCCAGATGGCATCGAGCGATTGATCCAGCAGTTCCAAGCCGCAGGGGTGCGGCGGTTCTTCGTCTGGCTCAGCCCCGGCCCTGACATGCATACGGTGCGCGGCTGGCTTGACAGAGCCGGATTCTCCCGGATTCGACGTACGGGCTACCCAACGCTGCATCGCGGAAGCACCGCTGCTGCCCGGTTCACGACCGATCTCCAGGTTCGAGAGGTCACTCCCGACGAGATTGCCGGCGTGCGCGACCTGCTCGGCGACACGCTGGCGCCGGAGTATGCGAGGTCTGCGGGCAAGCCGGGATTCTTCCATTTCATGGCGTTCGATGGCGCCCGCCCCGTGGCAATTGCTTCGCTCTGCGCGTTTGAAGGTCTTGGATACCTGATGGCCGCGGCCACCGCCGAAAGCGATCGCAAGCGCGGAGCGCAACAGGCGCTCATCGCCGGCAGGATTGCGCGGGCGGCGCAGGTCGGTTGCTCCGCCCTGGTATCCGAAACCCTGTACATGCTGGAGCACTCCTACCGAAATCTGCAGCGGGCCGGATTCCAGGAAGCGTACGAAAAAGAAGTCTACGAATGGAGTTCACCAGAGAGCGAGGAGGACGACCCCCAATGAATGCTCAGCCACGCATGACACGACGGCACTACCTCGCGGCATCGGGCGCAACCGCTATGGCAGCCGCCTTCGGCCTTCCCGGCCCCGCAGCGGCACAGGGCGCCCCCGTCCGCCAAGGCTACCAGACCAATATGTGGGGCATGCCCACCTACTATCTCTTGCGCTCAGGCGCTGTCGAGAAGCGCGGACTCAAGTTCGAGGAATTCGCCGTTCCCTCCGGCAATCTGACCATGCAGCAGATGGTCGCGCGCCAGGTCGATCTCGGTACCTATGCCGGCCCATCCTTCGTGCTCGGCCACGACAAGGGCGGCCTCGTCGGCATCGCCGTGATCGAGCATGTCGGCCGCACCGTGCGCGTCATGGCACGCAAGGAGTTGGGTCTTGAGCGCGTCGAGCAGCTCAAGGGCCTCAAGATCGCCAACCAGACCGGCTCGTCAATCGGCAACATTTTCGTCGATCAGATCGGGCCGGCGGCGGGCCTCAAGCGCGGCGACTACCAGGAGGTACGCATGAACGTGAACGACATGGTCGCCGCCATGGCCGCCAAGACGGTGGACGCCATGGTCAACGTGGAGCCCTACAACGCCATCGCCGAAGCCGACGGCATCGCCACCACCATCATGGACTTCTGGAACGTGGACAAGATGCCGGTGTTCATGGCCGCCACGCCGGAGCTGGTGGCCAACCGGCCCGACGCCGTCGTCGCCTACCTCAAGGCCTGGCTCGACGTGGCGCGCGACTTCAAGGGCCGGCCCAATGTGGTCGCCGACGCCATCTACGGCTTCTACGTCGGCAAGGGCTATTCCATCTCGCAGGAGACGTTTCGCAAGGCGCTGGCGACCGTCGATGTGAACCCCGGCTTCCCCTCTGATCTGCAGCCCTACATGCAGCATCATGCCGAGGTGCTCCTGAAGGAAAAGAAGATCGCCGCCATCCCCGACTGGAGCAAGGCCCTGCGTCCCGAGTTCATGGAGCGTGCTCGGATGGGGACATGAGGAATTCACTCTCTCCGCTTGCGGCGAGAGCGAGCGCGTGCGCAATTCGGAGATAAATCGCATGACCTACGAGCCCGTCACCCACAACTTCACGCTCCTCGCTCACCACGAGCTCAACGGCTTCGGCGGTCTGGGGGAGGGCATGTCGATCCAGATGGCGCGAGACGGCCGGCGTATCCTGTGGCTGGCACACGAGAGTGCGCCGAAGAACTTCACCGCCGTCGACGTATCCGATCCGCGCGCGCCTGAAATCGTCGCGCAGACCGATCTGCCCGCACCCTACATGCGCTCCAACTCGCTCGAGACGGTCGGCGATATCATGGCGGTGGCCTATCAGGTACAGAAGCACGGGCAGAAGCCCGCGGGCTTCGAACTGTTCGACATTTCCGTGCCCGAGACGCCGAAGTCCATCGCCTTCGTCGATGCCTCGGGGCCCGGCTCGCGCGGCGTGCACCAGTTGTGGTTCTGCGACGGCGACACCGTGCACATGGCGGCGGGCGCGCCCGACTTCACGCCCGCCAACCCGCTCGACGACCAGTTCTACCGCGCCTTCGACGTGCGCAATCCGTCGAAGCCCACCGAGGTGAGCCGCTGGTGGCTGCCGGGCACTCGGGCTGGCGACAGCGCGCCGCCGCCAATGCGCCACGCTCCGCCGCGCTACGACATGGGCTTCCGCGCCCACAACACCAACGTCTATCCGCAGCGGCCCGATCGCCTTTATCTCGGCTACATCGACGGCGGCATGTTCATCCTCGATATCTCCGACCGGGCGCGCCCGAAGCCGCTGTGCCGCTGGGACAATTCTCCGCCGTTCTCGGGCTTCACCCACACCGTGCTGCCGCTGTTCGAGCGCGACCTCCTGGTGGTGACCGACGAATCGGTGGTCGACGACGCCAAGGATTGGCCGAAGCTGATCTGGATCATCGACGGCCGCGACGAGACCAACCCGGTGCCGATCGCCACCTGCCCGGTCGACGGCGTGGAAGGTTACGCCAGGCGGGGTGGACGCTTCGGCGCCCACAACATCCACGAGAACGTACCGGTGCCCACGTCGTGGCGTTCGGACCGCTACATCCTCGGCACCTTCTTCAACGGCGGCCTGCGCGCCTACGACATCGCCAATCCCTACCAGCCCAGGGAGGTCGGCGCGTTCGTGCCTCCGGCACCGCAGGGTGCGCCGACCGGCGCCATCCAGCTCAACGACGTGTTCGTCGACGAGCGCCGGATCGTCTACACCGTCGACCGCCACGCAGGCGGCCTGTACATCCTCGAGTCGCACTTCGAGCGATAGCCGGCCGGTCGCCAGTTGTTGCTCGGCTCCCGCTGCCAGCACGCAAGACCTCGCGGCGGTTCACCGCCCGAGGAGAGGGAAGGAGGAGCAGGGCGTCGGGCTCGCGCCCGATGGCCGTGACCTGTATCCGGTGCTGGGCACGAAAGACGCCCTGCCCGGCCGTCTCCGACGGCCGCTCGACGCTTGGCTGGCCCATCCACCGATCGAGCGGGGTA
>DATBKR010000558.1:0-13475 GCA_036555805.1 Hyphomicrobiaceae bacterium
GTCGCCCTCGCTCATGCCGGCATTAGCTGCCGCCCGTCGCCTTGCCCCGCCCGTGCCGGCCGAAATCGGGTGCGGCGGTGTCCTGGCCGGCCTGGATGATGCCGCGGCGGGTCTCGCGCGCCTCCACGAACAGCTTATGCAGCGTGTCGGCCTCGCCGAAGCGGATAGCGCGCTGCAGCGCGATGAGATCCTCGCTGAAGCGGCCCAGCATCTCCAGCACCGCCTCCTTGTTGTTCAAAAAGACATCGCGCCACATCACCGGATCGGAGGCGGCGATGCGCGTGAAGTCGCGGAAGCCGCCGGCCGAGAACTTGATCACCTCGCTGTCCGTCACCTGCTCTAGGTGGCGCGCGGTGTTGACGATGTTGTAGGCGATGAGGTGCGGCACGTGGCTGGTGATGGCCAGTACCAGGTCGTGGTGCTCGGCATCCATCACCTCGACATTGCTGCCGCACCCCTTCCAGAAGGCCGTGAGCTTGTCCACCGCCGCCGGGTCCGCGCCGTCCGGCGGCGTCAGCACGCACCAGCGCCCGTCGAACAGCTCGGCGAAGCCCGATTCGGGGCCCGAGTGCTCGGTGCCGGCGATCGGGTGGCCGGGGATGAAGTGCACGCCCTTGGGCACGTGCGGACTCACGTCGCGCACCGCCGCGCCCTTCACGGAGCCCACGTCGGTGAGGATCGCGCCGCAGCCGAGCGCCGGCGCGATCTCCTTGGCCAACGCCGCGTACGTGCCGAGCGGGGAGCACAGCACGACGAGGTCGGCGCCGCGGGCCGCCTCGGCGGCCGTCGCGTACGCCTCGCGCACCAGCCCCAGGCGCAGCGCGGCGTCACGCGTCGTGTCCGTGCGGGCGTGGCCGACGATGCTGCGGGCGAGGCCGGCGCGGCGCATGGCGTGGCTGAGCGAGGAGCCGATCAGCCCGAGGCCGATCAGCGCAACGCGGTCGAACAACGGAGCGGTCATGACGACTCCCGTTACGCCCCCCGAGACGAACCCCCGGACGAATCCATGAACTCCGTCAGCGCGGCCACCGCCTTGCGGTTCTCCTCCTCGGTGCCGATCGTAAGCCGCAGCGCGTCGGGCAGGCCGTAGGCGCCCACCGGGCGCAGGATGATGCCGCGCGACTTCAAGAACGTGTCGGCCGCGGGGCCCTTGCCGGCGGCGAAGTGGATGAGCACGAAATTGCCGATGCTCGGAGTCACCGTCAGGCCGATGCTTTGAAGCCGCTCCGTCATCCACGGCAGCCATTTCTCGTTGTGCGCCACCGCCCGTTCGATATGTGCGGCATCTTCCAGCGCGGCCACGCCGGCGGCGATGGCCGGCGCCGTCACGTTGAACGGCCCGCGCACGCGGTGCAGCACGTCGGCCGCCGCCGCCGGGCAATAGGCCCAGCCCAGCCGCAGCGCGGCGAGCCCGTAGATCTTGGAGAAGGTGCGCAGCATCACGACGTTGGCGCTGGTCGCCACCAGCTCGAGACCCGTCTCGTAGTCGTTGCGCCGTACGTACTCGCCGTAGGCCGCGTCGAGCACCAGAAGCGTGTGGCTCGGGAGCCCCTTGTGCAGGCGGCGCACCTCCTCGTGGGGGAGATACGTGCCCGTGGGGTTGTTCGGATTGGCGAGGAACACGATCCTGGTCCGCGGCGTCAGACGCGCCAGCAGCGCGTCCACGTCGGCGGTGAGGTCGCGCTCGGGAGCCACCTCCGGCGTGGCGCCGCTCGCCAGGGTGAAGATCTTGAACATGGCGAAGGCGTGCCGGGTGATCAGCACCTCGTCGCCGGGGCCCGAATAGTGGTGGGCGAGCAGGCTGATCAGCTCGTCGGAGCCGGCCCCGCACACAATGCGTGCGGGGTCGAGGCCATAGTGGCGCGCGATGGCGTTGCGCAGCGCGGTGGAGGCGCCGTCGGGATAGCGGTCGAGGTGCGCGGCCGCCGCCTGGTAGGCCGCGATCGCTTTGGGAGAGGGTCCGAGGGGCGTCTCGTTGGCGGAGAGCTTGATGGCCTTCACGCCGCCGGGGACTTCGCTCTCTCCCGGCACGTACGCGCTGATCTCCAGGATGCCGGGCCGCGGATGCGGCGTTGTGTTCGCCATGGTGGGTCCGATTGAGGACGGGGGTCAGACCCCTCGCCTCTGCGCTGGGAGCTCAAGGAAATCCGTTGAAGCGAGGGGTTTGACCCCGCCGCCGCGCCTCTTCTAACGGTTGCGGCCTATTTCGCAAGCTCGCGCGAGCGCCGCGTGGCCGCCGCAACGGCGTTGCGCATGAGCTCGGCGAGCCCGTTTTGCGCCATCAGCACCTCCAGGGCGGCGGCGGTCGTGCCGGCGGGCGAGGTGACGTTGCGGCGCAGCTGCGCCGCGTCCAGGTCCGAGCGATGCAGCAACTCGCCCGACCCGGCCACGGTGGCCCTCGCCAGGCGCTGTGCCAGCGCGGGCGGCAGACCGGCGGCGATGCCGGCTTCCGCCAGGCACTCGGCGAGGTGGAACACGTAAGCGGGTCCGGAGCCCGACACCGCGGTCACCGCATCCATGAGGCCCTCGTCGTCCACCCAGGTCACCTCGCCGACCGCGCGCAACAGCTCGTCGCAGGCCTCTCGCTGCCCCGCGGTGACGTGCGCGTTCCCCACCGCCACCGTGTTGCTCCGCCCCACCGACGCGGGCGTGTTGGGCATGGCGCGAACGATGGCCGTTCCGTCGGGCAGATGCGCCGCGAGGCCGGCGATGCGCCGCCCCGCGGCGATGGAGGCGACGACCGTGCGCGGGCCCACCAGCCGCGCCAGCGGCGGCAGCACCTCGTCCATGACCTGCGGCTTGACCGCGATCAGCACCACGGCCGGCGGTTCCGGCATCGCCGCAACCTCGGCGTGCACGGCAATGCCCCTCGCGGCGAGCTCCGCCGCAATGCGCGGCTGCGGCGCCGGCTCCTGCACGATGATGCGTTCCGGCTCGAGCCCGCCCTCGAGCCACCCCGCGAGCAGCGCGTAGCCCATGTTGCCCGCGCCCGCGAGGAGAAGCGGTCCGTCAAGGTGAAGGGACATGTGTGCGACCTGTCGATGCGCGGTCAAGCCCGATGCGTGCGCGCTTACTCAGCGACCATTGGACCGACCGCGTCAACCGCGCTCTGCACAAATGAACCTTCGGCACGGCCGGAGCGACAAAGAAATCCGGGGTCGGACCCGCGTCAGACCCCCGACCGCGGCGACGGGGACATAACGAGATGGTCATGAGCATCCCACGGGGCCTGGCCCTGCCTGTCGCCGCGGCCGTAGACCACCGCGGTACAGGCGAGGGGTCTGACCCTGGTTCGCCCGAATGGCCGGCCAGCCTGCGGCGAGCCGTCAGGGCTGCCCTGGCGCTCGCAGCCGGAGCATTCCTCCTGCTTGGCCTGGTGCGGGTTCCCGGCGGACGGGCGACCGGCGCCTCGGCGGCACCGCCGGCGCCCGCCGCGGTCGCGCAGTCCTGAGGCACCTGCTCGCATCACTGCAACGACGGCGCTCTTTAGCACCGCGCCGCGTCATGCTAAGCCCGGTCATGGCCCAGGATGCGGCGATGAGCGCGGCAATCACCGTTGAGACTGTCAGCAAGCGGTTCGGCAACGGGCGGGCGGCGCTCGACGGCGTATCGCTCGAGGTCGAGCGCGGCGAATTCCTGGCCGTGGTGGGCGCGTCGGGCTCCGGCAAGACCACGCTGCTGCGCCTCATCAACCGCCTGGACGACCCCAGCGCGGGCACCGTGCGGTTAGGCGGCGTCGACGCGGCGAGCCTCGATCCCGTGACCCTGCGCCGGCGCATCGGCTACGTGTTCCAGGAGGTGGGCCTGTTCCCGCACATGACGGTGGCGGAGAACATCGCCATCACGCCCAGGCTGCTGGGCTGGGAGAGGGCGCGGATGGACGCCCGCGTGGACGAACTGCTGGGCCTGGTGCGCCTCGATGCCGGCTACCGCACGCGGTTGCCGCGCGAGCTGTCCGGCGGCGAGCGTCAGCGCGTAGGCGTGGCGCGCGCGCTGGCCGCCGCGCCGGAGACGGTGCTGATGGACGAGCCGTTCGCCGCCCTCGACCCGCTGACGCGCGAGGCGCTCGGCCAGGACTACCGCACGCTGCACGACAAGCTCGGGCTCACCACTCTGATGATCACGCACGACATGGTGGAGGCGCTGAGCCTCGCCGACCGCATCGCGGTTCTGCACGCCGGGACGCTGGTGGCCCAGGGCCCGCCCGCGGCCATGATCGACCATGCGCACCCCTATGTGCACGAGCTGATGGACTCGCCACGCAAGCTCGCCCAGCGGGTCGATGCGCTGCTGGCGGCGAGGGAGAGCTAGGTGGACGGCCGCTTCGCCGACGCGCTGGCGCGCCTGCCCGACTACCTCGGAAGCCACGTGCTGGTCAGCGTGACGGCGCTGGCCCTGGGCCTCGCCCTCAGCGTGCCGCTGGCGCTTGCGGCCCTCAGCCGGCCGGTGCTGCGCGCGGTGTTGCTCGGGGCCACCAGCATCGTGCAGACGGTGCCCGGCCTGGCGCTGCTGGCGCTGTTCTACCCGCTCCTGCTCGGTGCCGCGGCGTTCTCCGAGCGGCTCACCGGTATCGGATTCTCGGCACTCGGCTTCCTGCCGGCGGTGCTGGCGCTGGCGCTCTACAGCATGCTGCCGGTGGTGCGGAACATGATCACCGGCATCCTGGGCGTCGATGCTGCGGCCAAGCAGGCGGCGCTGGGCGTGGGGATGACGCCGGGCCAGTCGCTGCGCATGGTGGAGCTGCCCCTGGCGCTGCCCGTGATCATGGCCGGCGTGCGCACGGCGGCGGTGTGGGTGATCGGCACGGCGACGCTCTCCACGCCCATCGGCCAGACCAGCCTCGGCAACTACATCTTCGCCGGGCTGCAGACCCAGAACTGGGTGTTCGTGCTGTTCGGCTGCGTGGCCGCCGCGGTGCTGGCGCTGGTGGTGGATCAGCTGCTGGCGCTGGTGGAGCGGGGCTACGCCGCGCGCTCCAGGACGCGGATGGCGGCCGGCGCAGCGGGGCTGGCGCTGACGGTGGTGGCGGCGCTGCTGCCCGGCACGATGCGGGCCGCCGGCGGCTACGTGATCGGCGCCAAGTCGTTCAGCGAGCAGTACATCCTGGCGGCGCTGATCGAGGACCGCCTGCGCGCGGCCGACCTGCCCGCGCGCCGCCGCGACGGCCTCGGCTCCGCCGTCATTCTCAGCGCGCTGGCGGCCAACGATATCGACGCCTACGTCGACTATACCGGCACGGTGTGGGCCAACCAGCTCGAGCGCACCGACGTGCCGCCGCGAGCCGAGGTGCTGAAGGAGGTCGCGGCGTGGCTGAAGGCGCGGCACGGCATCGCGATGCTGGGCGGCCTCGGCTTCGAGAACGCCTACGCGCTCGCCATGCGGCGCGACCGGGCACGGGAGCTCGGCGTCAAGTCGATCGCCGACCTGGCGCCGCACGCCCCCGCGCTGTCCGTGGCCGGCGATTTCGAGTTCTTCAGCCGGCCGGAATGGAAGGCGATCCGGGAGGCCTATGGCCTGTCGTTCGCGCGGGAGCGCCAGATGCAGGCGGAGTTCATGTACCAGGCCGCGGCGGCGGGGGACGTGGACGTGATCTCCGCTTACACCAGCGACGGTCGCATCGCCGAGTACGACCTCGTGGTCCTGGACGACCCCAAGCACGCTATCCCACCCTACGACGCCATCCTGCTGGTCTCGCCCCGACGGGCCAATGACAAGGCTTTCCTGGACGCCCTGCGCCCCCTCGTCGGCGCCATCGACGTGGAGACCATGCGCGAGGCCAACCGCCGCGCCAGCAGCGGCGCCACACCCGAGGCGACGGCGCGCTGGCTTGATGGAAAGATTCGCGGCAAGATTTGAGCACAAACAGGCAAGTATCTGGGGAACGGCCGATGAACAACGGAGCTCGGACAGTGGGAAAAACGATTTGGGTGGCAGCGTCCGCGCTGCTCCTTGGCATCTGGCAACATGCCGTAGCCCAGGAAGCGTACCCCAGTCGGCCGATCACCGTGATCGTGCCGTTCGCGGCGGGCGGCCCCACCGACGTCGTCACCCGCCTCGTCGGCGAGCACATGGGGCGCACGCTGGGGCAGCAACTCGTGGTCGAGGACGTCGGCGGCGCCGGCGGCACCATCGGCATGACGCGCGCCGCCCAGGCCGCGCCCGACGGCTACACCATCGCCGTCGGCAACATGGGCACGCAGTCGGCTGCGCCCGCGCTCTATCGCGACCTCAAGTACGACCCGGCCACGAGCTTCGCCCAGATCGGCATCGTCAACTTCACGCCCCAGGCGGTCGTGGCCAAGAAGGACACGCCGGCCCAGGACCTGAAGGGCTTTCTCGAGTACCTCAAGTCCAGGAACGACAAGCTGAGCTACGGGCACGCGGGCGTGGGCTCGATCTCCTACGTCTCCGGGATGCTGTTCAACGCCAAGTTCAGCCTCAAGCCGGGCCTCGTCGCCTATCGCGGGACCGGGCCAGCCCTCACCGACCTGGTGGGCGGCCAGATCGACTACATGGTGGACCAGTCGCTGAACGTGATCCCCCAGATCAAGGCCGGCACCATCAAGGCCTACGCGGTGGCGGCGCCCGAGCGCCTGGAGAGCCTGCCCAACGTGCCGACCACCAAGGAGGCCGGCGTCGATTTCATCTTCAGCGCCTGGAACGCCATGGTCGCGCCGAAGGGGACGCCGCAGCCGATCGTCGACAAGCTGGTCGATGCGCTCAACAAGGCCCTCGATGACCCGCGCGTCAAGCAGCGCTTCGTCGAGCTGGGCAGCACCGCGCCCAAGGGCGAGGAGCGCGGCCCGGCCGGCCTGCAGAAGCTGGTGGAGAGCGAGATGGCCCGCATCACACCGGTGCTGGAGGCGGCCCTGGCGGCGCCCGCGCCGGCGGCGACAAAGTAGGCCGGGTTCGATCCTCGGGGGCCTGGGCATGCAGCTCACGGACGAGGAACAGGCGATGCTGGCGGGCGGCGCCGGCCCTGCCCGCCAGTGGGCCATGCGTCACCAGATTGCCGTCGGCCAGTTCTTCGATGCGCCCGACTTCGTGCCCGTGGGGCAGGCGCACATCATGGCCGACACGGAGAGCCTGGGCGCGGCCGGCGTCGCCTGGCTGGAGGAGCTGGCGGCGCTCCCCGAGCCCGAGCGGCGCGTGCGCGTGCCCACCATCACCGACCCGCGCGGGCTCGACTTCGCCTCTTACAGGCGCCTCAGGCAGACCGACGCCATGGCCGCCATCGAGGCCCGCGCCATCGCCGCCTTCGAGGCGCTTGGCGTGCTGATGACCAACACCTGCATCAACTACCAGACGGTGCTGCCGCCGGTGCGGGGCGAGCATCTCGCGATGGGGGATACGGGGGTGGTCATCTACTCCAACAGCGTGCTGGGAGCGCGCAGCAACTTCGAGGGCGGCCCCTCGGCGCTGGCCGCGGGGCTCACCGGCCGCACGCCGCGCTACGGCTATCACCTCG
The DNA here is from genome assembly GCA_036555805.1 of Hyphomicrobiaceae bacterium. Lineage (GTDB taxonomy): Bacteria > Pseudomonadota > Alphaproteobacteria > Rhizobiales > Hyphomicrobiaceae > AWTP1-13. The sequence goes on from DATBKR010000558.1 coordinate 7,469, forward strand.
ACGCCCACCGCGTGGGCACCCGGCACTTCGAAGTGAGGCACCGCCCGCGCGACCTGGCCGACTGGGGCGCGCTCGGCGGCATCGTCGGCAAGGCCACCAACAGCTACTGGGAGGTGCCCGTCCTGAGCGGGCTCGACGGCCGGGCCGAGGGGTCGGCCAACTCCGACGAACTCAAGCACTTCGGCGCGGCGCTGGCGAGCTTCGGCTCGGTCGCCATGTTCCACATGCCCGGCGTGACGCCGGAGGCGCCCACCGCCGCCGATGCCTTCGCCGGTCGGCCTGTGCCACAGGCGGTGCCCATCGGCGCAGGCGAATTCGAGGCATTCTACGCGGGATATGCAGCGGCGGGGGACAAGGTGGATGTGGTGGTGTTCGCCGCCCCCCAGCTCTCGCTGCTGGAGGTGCAGCGGCTCGCCGGGCTGATCACTGGCAGACGCATCCATCCCGACACGTCGCTCGTCGTCGCCACCTCGCCGGAGATCAAGTTCGCCGCCGACCGCATGGGGCTCACGCAGCGTATCGAGGCCGCGGGCGGCATCGTCGCTGCCGGCGTGTGCTTCTACCAGAGCTACGCGCGCGAGATGGCCGAGGCCAACGGCTGGCAGCGGCTTCTCACCAACTCGGCCAAGCTCGTCAACATCATCGCCGGATACGGCTACAAGCCGACGCTCGCCAGCATGGAGCGCTGCCTCGACAGCGCCGTCGCGGGGAAGATCGTGTGATGCCCGTCGCGCTCAGGTGCCATAAGGGGCTCGGGCCTACGGTCACCGGCACGGCGCTGGTGGCGCAGGACAACTTCTCCGCCCGCTACGATCTCGACCGGCTCAAGGGCATCTTCTCGCGTCCCGCCCACAAGCTCTACGGCCAGAGCTACGTCGGTCTGATCCTCGTGCTGCAGACGGCCAAAGGCGGTGTCGCCTCGGCCTGGATGCTGCGCGAGATGGCGGCGCGGGGGCTGGCGCCGAAGGCCATCGTCTTCGACCGCACCAACACCATCCTGGCCCAGGGCGCCGCCTTCGCCGATCTTACCATGGTCGACCGCTTCGAGGCCGGCGACCCGACCACCCTGATCCGCACCGGCGACGAGGTGCGGATCGAGCCCGACAAGGGCCTGGTGACGATCCTCAACCGCGATTGAAGCGGTCGGTCTCTCTGCAGGTGCACGCGCGACCAAGCAGGGTTCCCGACGCTACAAACAGCGTCTGCTTGAGGACTTGATTGCGCTTGCGTGCAACGGGCGCCCGTGTTTGCCTTCACCCCGAGCAAAGCCTGAGGGGGCATCGTGGCACGGAATGTCATCGCGCCGGTCGCTGGCAGAGTGATCCGGTGCCTGGTCCAGTCAGGCCAGACCGTAGCGGCTGACACCGAGGTCGCCATCGTCGAGGCGATGAAAATGCACATCCCCGTCGTGGCAGAGCAGGCCGGACGTGTCGCTTTGTGGCTGGTGAGCGAGGACTGTCAGGTGGCCGAGGGCCAGCCCCTGCTGACGCTCGAAGGCTGACCCACCAATGAGCTGGAAGCCTGAGCTTGAGGAGCTGGAGCGGCGCCGGCGGCTGGCCCTGGAGTTGGGCGGGGCGGACAAGGTCGCGCGCCACAGGGGCCAGGGCAAGCTCACCGTGCGCGAGCGCATTGCCGGGCTGGTGGACGAGGGCTCGCTCGAGGAGATCGGCTCCGTCGCCGGCTTCCCCGAGTACGACGCCGAGGGCAATCTCACGGGCCTCACGCCCGCGAATGTGGTTTGCGGCCGGGCCCGCATCGACGGGCGCACCGTGTTCGTCACCGGCGACGACTTCACCGTGCGCGGCGGGGCCAACGACGGCGGCCTGCGCGACAAGTTCGCCTATGCCGAGACCTGGGCGCGGCGCTGGCGCGTGCCGCTGGTGCGGCTGGTGGACGGCACCGGCGGCGGCGGCTCGGTCAAGCACCTGGAGACGCTGGGGCGCACCTACCTGCCGGACGTGCCGCAGTTCACCGAGGTGCTGGACGCCCTGTCCGAGGTGCCGATCGTGGCGCTTGGGCTCGGCTCGGTGGCCGGCATGGGCGCCGCGCGGGTGTGCGCGAGCCACTACTCGGTGATGGTGCGCGGCACCTCGCAGCTGTTCGCCGCCGGACCGCCGGTGGTCGCGCGCACCGGCCAGACCGTGACCAAGGAGGAATTGGGGGGCTCCAGCATCCACGCGAGAAACGGCACCATCGACGACGAGGTGGAGAGCGAGGCGGAGGCCTTCGCCCGCGCCCGCCGCTTGCTCTCCTATCTGCCAGCCTCGGTGCACGTGCTGGCCGCGCGCCAGCCCGGTAACGACCGGCCCGACCGTACGGCGGAGGAGCTGCTGACGGTTGTCCCCCGCGACACCCGCAAGGTCTACAAAATGCGGCCCATCGTCGAGGCGGTGGTGGATGCGGGCTCCTGGTTCGAGATCGGCAGGGCCTGGGGCAAGTCGGTGATCGCGGGGCTCGCGCGCCTCGACGGCTGGCCGGTGGCCATCCTGGCGAGCGACCCCTACCACTACGGCGGCGCCTGGACCGCGGATGCCAGCCGCAAGGCGGTGCGCATGGTGGACCTGGCGCAGACCTTCCAGTTGCCCGTGGTGCATCTGGTGGACATCCCGGGCTTCCTGATCGGCAAGGAGGCGGAGACCTCGGGCGTCATGCGCTTCGGCACCCAGGCGCTAGCCGCGGTGCGCAACGCCACGGTGCCCTGGTGCGCCATCATGGTGCGCAAGGCGTTCGGCATGGCGGGCCTCGCCCAGCGCAACGGCTCGCCGGCGTTCCTGCGCTACGCCTGGCCGTCGGCACAGTGGGGCTCGCTGCCCATCGCCGGCGGCGTGGAGGCCGCCTACCGCGCGGTGATCGACGCGGCCCCCGACCCGGCTGTCAGGCGTGCCGAGATCGAAGCCAGGCTGGAGGCGCTGCAGTCGCCCTTGCGCACGGCGGAGGCCTTCGGCGTGGAGGAGATCATCGACCCGCGCCTCACCCGCTCCTACCTGTGCCGCTTCGCTACCCTCGCCGCGCCTCTGCGCCAGCCGGGCCGCCCGCACTTCGGCTACCGGCCGTAGCTGGTGTCAGGCCGACTCCGTCAGGCGACCTCGCGCGCGTGCGCGATCTCGCGTCCGCTGATAGACCGCACAGCGTCGGCGGGCAACGTCACCACAGCGAGCGTCTCACCCCCGAGCGTCACGAATTCCACCTCGTAGGCGGCGCCGTCCTTGTGCACCAGCACCACCGTGCCAACGTCCCCCTTGCGCAGCTTCCGCTGAGGGATGTCGCGGGTGAGGATGACGGTGTCGAGTTCCTGGATCATGGGAGGCATCTTAGCACGGAAACGCTGTGACGAAGCGGGGGATTATCTCTCCGCCGACGATGATCCAGACGGTCGTGACCAGGGGATTGCGGCCATCGGGCGAAATCAGCCGGCCTTCTACTCGATACTTGGTTCCGTAGGGCGATACCTCGATAGTCGCGAGTGGACAATCCCGCACATGTGCCAACAAGGCTTGTGTTAGCTCTTCAGGGGCGTCCTCGCCAAAGCCGAAACGCCTGAAGAACCGCGCCTTGCTCCGACCGACTGGATGAGTTTCTGAGAGAAGGTAGTCGGAGATCTTGACCGGATCGACGATCGCGTGATCGCAGTTCGGTACGGCGTCCATCGATGCTCCCCGCTCCCTGCCTGAACCGATCATCCGTCACGCGGCGTGTCATCGTCTCTCATGTTGCCCACTCGCGCGTGCCGCGCCACACCTCCTATCTCTGCCGCATCGCCGATCTCGTCGCGCCCTGCGCCGAGCGGGCCGCCGCACTTCGGCTATCGGCCGTGAGGAGCCGGCCCGACAGCCGCGTCTGGGCTCACCCGATAGAAGCGGATGCCGTGAAACCCCGCAACAGCCACTCGCCTGCCATTTGGCGCAACGAGGGTCGACAAGATAGTTGGCATGGGGCCCAGCTCCTGGACCGTGGCGTGTGCGGCGCTGTCGAGGACGGTCAGCATGCGGCGCTGGGGCCTGGCCAGAGGTTTGACCTCAACATGCATCCCCAGCTGCGGAATGCGGTTGGGGGCCCCGAGATAGAGGCCGCTCGGGTCGATCCCGGTCGCGACGCGCTCGCCCGATCGTGTGCTCCACAGCTCGTTGCCGATGTACAGGCCGGAGAGGTCCGGCGCCAGGTGTGCCGACCCCGCCGCCGCGGGGATCGGCGCGTAGAGCGGCTGCCGCGTGCGCAGGCTGTAGGATTGAACCAGGGGGCGCGGTCCGCCCGCCGGCTTCGGGCTGCGGAACCTGGCGGTCACGATCAGGTCGTCCGCAAAGCGCACGATCCCTTCCTCCCAGTAGATCTCCGGCAAAGCGGGACTGGGCGAGGCCGGAGCGAAGCTGTCCTCGACTTCCAGCCCCGGCACCCTCAGCTTTGCCGCCCTTGCGGTCTTGTCCACCTGGCTGCACAGCACCCAGAGCGCCCTCGAGTCGGCCGTGAAGGCCATGCCCTCCAGCAGGCCCAGGGTGCAGCCGGCATCGCCGGCGGAGATGCGCGCGCGCGCCTTGCGCGTGTCGGCGGAATAAAGCCGGACGGCGCCTACGGGCGGAGGTTGCCCCGGATAGGAGCGCTTGCGGTCGCTCAGCGCGATGTACGCCCGGTCGGGGCTCCACGCCGCGTCATGGATCGGACCGGCGTAGAGGGGCGGGTCGAGGAGCCGCCCTGCCGCGACGTCCAGGAGGCGCACCTCCGCCTCCGGGATATTGAGGTTGTCAAGCAGCAGCAGCCGGCCGTCCGGGCTCCACGTCGCCCGATACGAGCCGAACTCGATGTCGAAGGAGGACTCGAACGTGAGGATGGCGCGGCCCTTGGAGACCTCCCGCGGCGTCTCGCAATCGACGACGCCGTTCTGGCGGCACAGGGCCAGGAGATCGCGCTCCGGCAGGCCGTCGAGCAGCACCCACATGGCCGTGCGCTCGCTGCCCGGATCCTGTCCCGGATCTGCCTTGTCGCAGGTCGCGTCGAAGGCGGTGCCGAACACCTTGCGGCGCGTCTCGCACCCGCCCGAGAGGGCGTAGGCGATGATGGCGTCGATCATCTCATCGCGCTGCTCGACCTCGGCGGGCCTCTCCTCGGCACGCACGTCTGCGCCGCCTACGGCAACGAGCGCGAGCAGCACCGCGCCCATCAGGACGCCCGCATAACGCACCACGAGGCAGCCTCTCGCTCTCATGTCAGGTCCATCTCGCCCGAAAATGGTGTGACAGTCCTTTTTTCATGTTGCCCGCCGCGCCTTTCCGCGCCAAATTGACGTTAACGTCAATGAAGAGCCTTCAAGGGCCAGCGTGGAGAGGAGGCGGAGCCCATGCCCGAGCCTAAGGCGCTCAGAGTGCGCGTCGACCCCAACAAGTGCCAGGGCCACAACCGCTGCAAGGCGGTGGCGCCGGAGCTGTTCGAGCTGGACGAGTACGGCAACGCGCATGCGGCCGGCGACGGCCGCGTGCCGCGGGGGCAGGAGGAGAAGGCCTATCTCGCCAGGTCCAACTGCCCCGAGTTTGCGGTCGAGGTCATCGAAGACTAGGGGGTGCACCATGGCCGGGCGTCCGCCTGTCAAAGACTGGGCCACCGATTTCGACCATCTCGATTCGCGCTGGGTCGCGGATCCGTTCCCGATCTGGGACGAGCTGCGCAAGAGGTGCCCGATCGCCCACACGGAGCGCTTCATGGGGGTGTATTTCCCCTCGCGCTATCAGGACGTTCGCGCGGTCGCCTACGACACCGAGCATTTTTCCTCGCGCCGCGTAATAGTGCGCGAGACGCCGCCGCCGCGCATTCCCGCGCCGCCGATCACCTCCGATCCCCCCGAGCACCGTCCCGCGCGGATGGTGCTGCTGCCGCCGTTCACCCCTGACGCCATGAAGAAGCTCGAGCCGCGCGCACGGGCGCTCGCCAACGAGCTCATCGACAAGTTCGCAAAGCGTGGCAAAGCCGACGCGGCAGTCGAGTATGCCCAGGAAATCCCGGTGCGTCTCATCGCCCATAT
>DATBKR010000559.1:0-3264 GCA_036555805.1 Hyphomicrobiaceae bacterium
TTGAACGCACAATGAGAGCCGCGCTAACATGCGGCCGTTTACCCGTGGAGCAGGGCCCGTGCATCCGCTGCGCTTACTCCTTCGCCGCTTTGTCAGGCGCGGCAGCCTCGGTGTGATCGACCATACCGGACGGCGCCACGAATTCGGCGTCGCCGGTACGGGCCCGAGCGCCACGGTGCGCCTGCACGATCCGGCCATCTACCGGCGGCTCGTACTGCATCCCACCCTGCACGTGGGGCGTGCGTACGTGGACGGCACGCTGACCATCGAGGAAGGCCAGCTGTCGGACTTCCTGGAGCTGCTGCTCATCAACGAGCACCTGGGGGCGAAGGGACGCGCGGGGAACATCAAGCGGCGCCTGGACGAAGCGGCCCGCTTTGCAGCCGTCATCAACCTGCCGGGGCGGGCGCGGCGCAACGTCCACCACCACTACGACCATCCGGCCGATTTCTACCGCTGCTTCCTCGACGAGGACATGCAGTACTCCTGCGCCTACTTCGCCAGCGAGGGCGCGTCGCTGGAGCAGGCGCAGGAGGCGAAGAAGCGCCACATCGCCGCCAAGCTCGACATCCAGCCCGGCCAGCGCGTGTTGGACATCGGCTGCGGCTTCGGCGGCATGGCGCTATTCCTCGCCCGCAACTACGGCGTGCACGTCACCGGCATCACGCTCAGCACCGAGCAGCTCAAGACCGCGCGCGAGCGAGCCGCCAAGCGGGGCCTCCAGCGCCTCGTTGACTTCCAGCTGGAGGATTACCGGCGCATCCGTGGCGTCTTCGACCGCATCGTGTCGGTGGGCATGTTCGAGCACGTAGGCCGGCCGCACTACCGCCAGTTCTTCGCGCGCGTCAACGCCCTGCTGGCCGACGACGGGGTGGCTCTGCTGCACAGCATCGGGCGCTATCAGCCGCCGTCGCCCATCAATGTCTGGATACGGCAGAACATCTTCCCCGGCGCCTATCTGCCGAGCCTGTCGCAGCTCACCCCGGTGATCGAGAAGGAAGATCTCTGGCTCACCGACTTCGAGAGCCTGCGCCTGCACTACGCCGCCACCCTTCATGAGTGGAACCGGCGCTTCCAGGCCAACCGCGAGCGCGTGCGTTCGCTCAACCCCGTCATCTACGACGAGCGCTTCTTCCGCATGTGGGAGTTCTACCTGCAATCGTGCGAGGCCGCCTTCCGCCACAGCGGGCTTACGGTCTTTCAGCTGCAACTGGCGAAGAAGGTCGACACACTGCCGATCGCGCGCGACTACATGTTCGCCGAGGAGCGGCGCCTGGAATCAGAGGGCGCCGCGAGCGGCACGCGCGCGGCCGGCGCCTGAGACGGCAGAACGGCGGCGGCAGATTCGCCTCTCGCGAGCGATTTCTGGCGTGCATATGCGCCGGTGTGCATTGTGGTGATGACGCCACCCGGCCCATGCGATTCCACCTGTGGGGGATGGCGAGGGCGAGCGGAATCGGCCAATGCCTCCGCTCATGCCGATCACCGCACGCCGCACGCCCCAGAGCACCGCCGAGGCCAGCCGCGAGGCCGCCCCGTCGCCCGAAGCGCCGCCGTTCCGGGCGGCCCCCCATAACCTGGAAGCCGAGCAGGCGCTGCTCGGCGCCATCCTCGTCAACAACGAGGCGCACGACCGCGTTCAGGGCTTCCTGGAGACGCACCACTTCTTCGACCCGTTGCATCAGCAGCTCTACGAGACCGCCGGCAAGCTGATCGCGGCCGGCAAGCAGGCCACGCCCATCACGCTCAAGACCTTCTTCGAGAACGCCGAGCCGATCGGTTCGGGCCTCAGCGTGCCGGCCTACCTCGGACAGCTCGCCGCCAACGCCACCACCATCATCAACGTGCGCGACTACGGCCGCACCATCTACGACCTTGCCACGCGCCGACAGCTGATCCTGATCGGCGAGGACATGGTGAACGCGGCCTACGAAAGTCCGGTGGACTTCCCGCCCAAGGAGCAGATCGAGGAGGCCGAGATGCGGCTCTTCTCGCTCGCCGAAACCGGCAAGTACGGGCAGGGCTTCGCGGCGTTCTCGACCGCGCTGACGGCCGCCATCGAGATGGCCAACAACGCCTACCAGCGCGACGGCGGGCTGTCCGGCATCTCGACTGGCCTCAGGGGGCTCGACAGCAAGCTGGGCGGCCTGCAGCCGTCGGACCTGATCATCCTCGCCGGCCGCCCCTCCATGGGCAAATCGTCGCTCGCCACCAACATCGCCTGCAGCGTTTCCAAGGCGCGCGTGCGCTCGCTGCAGGACCGGCCTCACCTGAGGCCCGACGATCCCTCGCACGACGGCGCCGTCGTCGGGCTGTTCTCGCTGGAGATGTCGGCGGAGCAGCTCGCCACGCGCATCCTGTCGGAGCAGGCGGAGATCCCCTCGGAGAAGATCAGGCGCGGCCTGATCGACGAGCCCGAGTTCAAGCGACTCGTGCAGGCCAGCGAGGAAATGGCCACGCTGCCGCTGTTCATCGACCAGACCGGCGGCCTGTCCGTGGCCCAGCTGGCGGCCCGCGCCCGCCGCCTCAAGCGCCAGCAGAACCTCGGGCTCATCATCGTCGACTACCTGCAGCTCCTGAGCGGCTCGATCCGGCGCGCCTCGGAGGGCCGCGTGCAGGAGGTGTCGGAGATCACCACCAGCCTCAAGGCGCTGGCCAAGGAACTCAACGTGCCGGTGATCGCGCTCTCGCAGCTGTCGCGCGCGGTGGAGAACCGCGAGGACAAGCGGCCCCAGCTTGCCGACCTGCGCGAGTCCGGCTCCATTGAGCAAGATGCCGACGTGGTGATGTTTGTGTTCCGCGAGGAGTATTATGTTGAGCGTACAAAGCCAGAGGAAGGCACGCCCGAGTTCCAGACTTGGCTTGACAGGATGCAGAAGGTGAGCGGCCGGGCCGAGGTGATCGTCGGCAAGCAGCGCCATGGGCCGGTCGGCACGATCGACCTGCAGTTCGATGGCAGATACACGCGCTTCTCCGACCTGGCCCAGGACGCCTACATGCCGGCGAGGACGCATTGACGGAGACGACAGCGAGCACGGAGACGCTTCGGGGCCGGACCCCGATCCCGCTCTCCGCGCGCGCTGTCCTCACGGTGGACCTCGCCGCCCTGCGTGCCAACTGGGCGCGGCTCAACGAGGTGTCGGGGCGTGCCGAATGCGCGGGCGTGCTCAAGGCCGACGCCTACGGGCTGGGGCTGGCGCAGGTGGCGCGCGCGCTCACCAACGAGGGCTGCAAGACGTTCTTCGTCGCCACCATCGACGAGGG
>DATBKR010000560.1:0-3098 GCA_036555805.1 Hyphomicrobiaceae bacterium
CGGCAAGTGTGCGACCAAGCACGGGAGCGGCCCCGGCTGCGCACAATGCCGAAGGCTCGGGGAGGGCCAGCCGCCGCTGCCCTGCACCGCACTGGATATAATTAAGTGCGGGTTCATATTCATTAGAGGAAAACGCCAGCCATGCCCCGCATCACACGCCGCGCTGTGCTGAAAGGCGCGGGGGCAGCCGGCACCGCGGCAGGCGTCGCCGCCCCGGCCGTCGCGCAGTCCTCTCCGAGGTTGAAATGGCGCCTGGCCACCAGCTGGCCCAAGTCGCTCGACACCCTGTACGGGGGCGCGGAGCGCTTCGCCGAATACCTGGCGGACGCCACCGACAACAAGTTCCGGATCGAGTGCTTCCCTGCCGGCGCCATCCAGGGCGTGCCGGGGTTGCAGGTGACCGAGGCCGTCTCGGCGGGCACCGTGGAGCTGTGCCACACGGCGCCCTACTACATGGCGGGCAAGGACCCCACCTTCGCGCTCGCCTGCGCGGTGCCGTTCGGTCTCAACGGCCGCATGCAGAGCGCGTGGTGGCGCGAGGGCGGCGGCGAGCAGCTGATCAACGCCTTCTACGAGAGGTACAACATCTTCGGGCTGCTGGCTGGCAACACCATGGCCCAGATGGGCGGCTGGTTCCGGCGCGAGATCGTCACCGCCGACGACTTCAAGGGCCTCAGGATGCGCATCGGTGGCTTCGCCGGCAGCGTGATGGCCAAGTTGGGCGTAGTGCCGCAGCAACTCCCCGGCGGAGAGATCCTGGCGGCCTTCGAGAAAGGCGCCATCGACGCCGCGGAATGGGTGGGCCCCTACGACGACGAGAAGCTGGGCCTGTACAAGGCCGCCAAGTACTACTACTACCCCGGCTGGTGGGAGGGCGGCGCCATGCTGCACATCCAGGTCAACCGGGCCAAGTGGAACGACCTGCCGCAGACCTATCAGGCGATCATGGGGGCGGCGGCGACCGAGGCGGGCGCGTTCATCGTCGGGCGCTATGATGCGCAGAACCCCCAGGCGCTGAAGCGGCTGGTGGCCGCCGGCACGCAGGTGCGCCCGTTCTCCGAGGCCACCATGGACGTGTGCTTCCGGGCCGCGCACGACCTCTACGCCGAGATCAGCGGCAAGAACGAGGACTTCAAGAAGATCTGGGACGCCGTCAAGGCCTTCCGCCTCGACCAGTATCTCTGGCTGCAGCTGGCCGACAGCACCTATGACAATTACATGATCGTGCAGCAGCGCAAGCACACGTTGTAAGACCGTCGCGGACGCGCTTGCGTGCTGCCCGCCCGCCCCGCGCCACCGCGAGGGAACGATCCAGCTGGCTGCCAAGAAGCGCCGCCGAAGCCCCGCTCACGTGGGCCCCGTCCTGCCAGCGCCTGCCAACAGATTTCGATAGTCTCCCGTAGATATTCGCTAACCGCTGTGCTTTAGTGAAAGCCATCGCCTGACTCGCTTCCTGGAGCCTCCGATGGCGTTGCAGCCTGCCGCGGTCCCCCTTGCAAGGCCAACCGCCCCCTCGTGGCTGGTCCGCCTCGGCCGCACGGTCTCGGCAGCTGCGCGCACGCTGTGGGGCCTTACGGCGGCCGTCCTGTTTCTCCTGGCCTTCCCCCTTGCCCTGGTGCTGGGGCCGCTCCTGTGGGGCTGGCAGAGGCTCCGCAGTTCGTCCGCCGAAGATTGAGGCCCTGGCCGCGATCGAGCTGCGCTTGCCCTGCGCCGCGCCGGCGCGGTCCGGAGGCGCCGCCGAGGTGACATGCCCTGGGCGGTCTGGCACTATGGCGCGAAAGGTGCCGGCTCCGGCTGTGGGCCCGGCCGCGAGGTCGGGCCGTGGCCTCGCCCACCGCCGCGCCCGCGACCTTCGCCACCCCGGCCGGCAAGCAACGCAGAGCGATGTCATGAGCCTGACCAAAGAGGCGATCCTGCAACGGCTGCGCCAAATCAAGGGCCCGGATCTCAAAGGCAATATCGTCGACCTGGGGCTGGTCTCGGAGATCCTGGTCAAGGACGGGCGGGTGTCGTTCTCCATCACGGTGCCGGCGCAGCGGGCGACCGAACTGGAGGGCCTGCGGCTGGCGGCCGACAGGGCCGTGCGCGAACTGGAGGGCGTCACCAGCGTCGTGGCCGTGCTGACGGCGGAGCGGCCGGGTGGGGCGGCCGGCCAGGGCAACGGGGCGAGGTCGTCCGGCGGCGCCGCCGGCCATGCGCCGGAGAGCGCCAGGGTGCAGCAGGCGCGGGCGCGCAGCGGCACGGGCGCGGCACCCGGCAGGGGCCCGGCGCCCGCCGGTCCGCCCCCCGGCGCGCCGACAGCGGGTGCGCGGCGCATGACCCTCCAGGTGCCCGGCATCAAGCACATGATCGCCGTTGCCTCCGGCAAGGGGGGCGTCGGCAAATCCACCGTGGCCGTCAACCTGGCGCTGGGCCTGCAGGCCAACGGTCTCAAGGCCGGCATTCTCGACGCGGACATCTACGGCCCCTCGCAGCCGCGGCTCCTGGGCCTGCGCGGCAAGCCCGAGTTGGCCGGGCCCAACCGGCTCCGCCCCATGCAGGCCTACGGCCTCGACGCCATGTCCATGGGGTTCCTGGTGGACGAGGACACGCCGCTCATCCTGCGCGGGCCCCTGGTGGTGAAGGCCTTCACCCAGATGCTGCGCGATGTGGCCTGGAGCGAACTCGACGCGCTCATCATCGACATGCCGCCGGGCACCGGCGACGTGCAGCTCAGCATGGCTCAGGAAGTGCCCCTGTCGGGCGCCATCATCGTCTGCACCCCGCAGGATCTGGCTCTCATCGACGCGCGCAAGGGCCTCAACATGTTCCGCAAGGTGGACGTGTCCGTGCTCGGCATCGTCGAGAACATGAGCTATTTCGTCTGCCCCAGGTGCGGCGAGCGCACCGACATCTTCGGCCACGGCGGGGCCAAGCTGGAGGCCGAGAGGCTGGGGCTGCCCTTCCTCGGCGGCGTACCGCTCGACATGGAGATCCGGGTGCGCTCCGACGAGGGCAGGCCGATCGTGGCCACCGACCCGGAGGGGCTGCACGCCCGCATCTTCCGCGAGATCGCCGCCAACACGTGGGCGGCCCTGCACGGCGAGGCCGGCGCTCGC
>DATBKR010000561.1:0-6493 GCA_036555805.1 Hyphomicrobiaceae bacterium
GGCGAGCAGGCTGCCAACCTGATTGAGGACCTCAAGAAGGCCGACATGGCCCGCGAGGCGGAGCGCCTGCTGGACGGCAGCGGCTGGCTGCCCGAGCCGCTGCGGTTGCGCGGCGTCGAAGAGGCCACAGCGGACACGAAATCCCTGCCCGCGTTCCTCGCCGGCGATGCCGGCGACACGCCGCGCGCCATTGCCGCGGAGTAGGCGAGGCGCTCCCCCGGATCGCCCGCTGTCTCGCGGACCAATTCCGACCAAGGTTCATCATCGCCTCCCACCAGGCGCGCCGGAGCACCGCCCTCTTGCAGGAAAGGGGCGGTACGGGGGGCGTCTGCAGGACCTGCGCGTAGCCCGGCTACGCGCTGCCGCCAGAGCGATACAACCTCAGCCCCCGGCTTTCGTAGGGGGCACTTCTTGTACACGCGCTCGCCGCGCACTCCCGCGCCTCCAGAGGGAGAGCGAGGGCCGGACGGGGTGAGCCGGCCGGGATCGAGAGAGAGCCCGCGGCTCCGTCCTTTCCCCACCCCCGAGGCTCCATCATGACGACGACCTCCGCTGTCGCGGCTGCCACTGCCGCGTCTCGCGCCCGCGCGCCCGAAGCCCCCGATCATGCGACCGCCCTGTTCCACGCTGCGCAGCTGCTTCTGCCTGACCTCGAACGCGGACACCGGATCGATGCTGCCAGGCTCCGTGCCGCCATGGAACAGGCATTCGGCGGCAGCGATTCGCAAGGCACCTGGGACTGGAAGGGCGCGTATGACGCCTGCGAAGCGGCTGCGGTCCTTTTCCTGCGCAAGTTCGGAGGCGCGATGGCCGCGCGCGCCGTCTCGTGCCATGCCCTGCTGCCGATGCTCGGAAGGATCGCGGGTCTGCTCCCGACCCACACGCGGCGGTCGGAAGAGAGCGAGACACTCCAGCAGTTCTCAACGCCTCTCGCGCTCGGGCTGGCAGTAGGCACCGCGGCGGCGATCTCACCGACGGACCGCGTGCTTGAACCCTCGGCCGGGACAGGCCTGCTCGCCATCTTCGGCGAGCTGGCCGGCGCCTCGCTCATGCTTAACGAGCTGGCCGAGACGCGCGCCGGCCTGCTCTCCCGTCTCTTCGCGGACGTCGATGTGACGGGCTTCGATGCGGCCCAGATCGACGATCACCTCGACGCCGGCGTCACGCCCAGCGTCGTCCTGATGAACCCGCCGTTCTCCGCGCTCGCCAATGTCGACCGGCGCCGGACGGACGCCGCGCTGCGACACGTGTCGTCCGCGCTGGCGCACCTCGCCGAGGGCGGACGCCTGGTCGCCATCACCAGCGCCAGTTGTGCACCGGATCATCCCGCATCGCGAGAGGAGTTCGTGCGTCTGCAGGAGCGCGGCACGGTCGTGTTCTCGGCAGCCATCGACGGATCGGTCTACGCGCGACACGGCACCACGATCGAGACGCGCCTCACCGTCATCGACAAGCGTGCCGCTCCGGACGCCAGGGTCTTTCCGGTATCCCCTGGCACGGCCGCCGATGCGGCGACACTGCTGCGGTGGGTCATGGATCTCGTCCCCGCGAGGCCGTCGATCGCAACCGAGATGGCGCAATGCACTGCTCGTGTGCCCGTGCGGACCACCGCTCGGCCAAGGCAACCGAGGAACCCATGGGTCATATCCAAGCCGGCCTCCTCGTCTCCAGCCATCGGTGGAGAGGTCATCGAGCTTGCGTACGAGACCGTCGACTGGAAGCCGGCCGAGGGAGGACGCCTCAGCGAGGCGCTTTACGAGGACTACGCCCTCCAGTCGATGCGCATCCCCGGCGCGCACGCGCATCCGACGCGTCTCGTGCAGTCGGCGGCGATGGCCTCGGTTGCACCGCCCAAGCCGGCCTACCGGCCGCACCTGCCGGCGCGCGTACTGTCGCAACGCCTTCTTTCGGATGCGCAGCTGGAGAGCGTCATCCACGCGGGGGAGGCGCACGCCTCGCATCTCGCCGGCGCCTGGACGGTGGACGCCACCTTCGATGTGGTCGGCGCCGCGCCCGATGACGCCGCCAACGCCGTGCGCTTCCGGCGCGGCTGGTTCCTGGGCGACGGTACCGGGTGCGGCAAGGGCCGGCAGGTGGCCGCCATCATCCTCGACAACTGGCTCAAGGGTCGCCGCCGTGCACTGTGGGTCTCAAGGTCTACAGTGCTGATCCAGGATTCCCGCCGTGACTGGGCCGCGCTGGGCCAGGAGCCGCTTCTTATCCAGCCGCTGGAACGCTTCCGCCAGGGCACACCCATCCGGCTCGACGAGGGCATCCTGTTCGTCACCTATGCCACCCTGCGCTCGGCCGAGCGCGAGGGCAAGGCCTCCCGCCTCGACCAGATCCTCGCCTGGCTCGGCAAAGAGCCCGGCTCCGAGAACGCACCGAGCTTCGACGGCGTGATCGTGTTCGACGAGAGCCACGCCATGCAGAACGCGGCCGGCGGCAAAAGCGAGCGCGGCGAGGTGGTTCCCTCGCAGCAGGGCCGTGCCGGCTTGCGCCTGCAGCACGCGCTCCCCGATGCGCGCGTCGTCTACGTCTCGGCGACGGGGGCCACCACGGTTCACAACCTCGCCTATGCGCAGCGCCTCGGGCTGTGGGGCGGGGCCGATTTCCCCTTCGCCACCCGGGCCGAGTTCGTGGAAGCCATCGAGGCCGGTGGCGTCGCGGCGATGGAGGTGCTGGCGCGCGACCTCAAGAGCCTCGGCCTCTACACGGCGCGGTCGCTGTCCTATGAAGGCGTGGAGTACGAGCTCGTCGAGCACGCCCTCACGCCCCCGCAGCAGCGCATCTACGACGCCTATGCGGGCGCCTTCGAGGTCATACACAACAACCTGACCGCGGCGCTGGAGGCGACCCACATCACCAGCTCGGCTCGCGGGGGCGGATCACGCACACTCAACGCCCAGGCGAAAGCCGCCGCGCGATCCGCGTTCGAAGGTGCGAAGCAGCGCTTCTTCAGCCACCTGATCACGGCCATGAAGACGCCGACGCTGATCAAATGCATCGAGCGCGACCTTGAGGCGGGCCACGCCGCCGTTGTGCAGCTGGTCTCGACCGGCGAGGCGCTGATGGAACGGCGGCTGGCCGAGATCCCCACCGAGGAGTGGAACGATCTCACCGTAGACGCTACTCCTCGAGAGTACGTTGTGAGCTATCTCGCCCACTCGTTCCCGACCCAGCTGTTCGAGGAATACACCGACAGCGACGGCAACCTGGCCTCGCGCCCGGTGCTCCGCGACGGCCAGCCCGTGCAGTGCCGCGAGGCCGTGGAGCGCCGCGACCAACTGATCGAGCACCTGGCGTCGCTCGACCCGGTGCCGGGCGCGCTCGACCAGATCGTGCAGCACTTCGGCAGCGAACAGGCCGCCGAGGTCACGGGACGGTCGCGGCGCATCGTCGCCAAGGTGGATGGCGCCGGCGACAGGCGTCTCGCCGTCGAGAGCCGGGCCGGGTCCGCCAATCTCGCCGAGACCCAGGCGTTCCAGGACGACGAGAAGCGCATCCTCGTGTTCAGCGACGCCGGCGGCACGGGGCGCAGCTACCACGCCGATCTCGGCGCCAAGAACCGGCGCTTGCGCGTGCACTATCTGCTCGAGGCGGGATGGAAGGCCGACACCGCCATCCAGGGCCTCGGGCGCACCAACCGCACCAACCAGGCGCAGCCGCCCCTGTTCCGGCCCATCGCCACCGACGTGAAGGCCGAGAAGCGGTTCCTCTCCACCATCGCCCGACGCCTCGACACGCTGGGCGCCATCACCAAGGGGCAGCGGCAGACCGGAGGGCAGGGCCTGTTCCGGCCCGAGGACAACCTGGAGAGCGTGTATGCGCGGGCCGCGCTGCGGCAACTCTACACGCTTGTCTACGCGGGTAAGATCGAGGGCTGCACGCTGCAGCGCTTCCAGGACGCGACCGGCCTCGCGCTCGCGGACCGCGACGGCGCGCTCAGGGAGGACCTGCCGCCGATCACCCAGTTCCTCAACCGGCTCTTGGCGCTGACCATCGACCTGCAGAACGCCCTGTTCGAGGCGTTCGAGGCGCTGCTGGAGGCGAAGATCGAGGGTGCCGTCGCGTCCGGGACCTACGACGCCGGCGTCGAGACCATAACTGCCGCGTCGCTCTCCATCGTCGAGCGCCGCACGATCTACACCCATCCGGGCACCGGCGCCGAGACGCAGGTCTTCACCATCGCGCGGCGCGACCGCAACGAGCCGCTGTCGCTGGCCGAGGCCATGGAGCTGGCGATGAAGCGCGGAAACCGGCTCCTCCTCAATGCCAGGTCGCATCGGGCGGCGGTGCAGGCGCCGGCACCCAGCGTCATGCTCGATGACGGCACGGTCGAGCGCCGCGTCCGGCTTGTGCGGCCCCTGGAGCGCCCCTCCATCGCCGTCGAGGCGCTGCAGGCGACCGCGTGGCGGCCGACCGACCCTGAGGCGTTCGCGGTCGCCTGGGAGGCCGAGCTGACCCAGCTCCCCGAGTTCCGCGAGAGCACGCTGCACGTCGTCACCGGCCTGCTGCTGCCGATCTGGCGCCAGCTGCCGAACGATGGCGGCCGAGTCTACCGCCTGCAGACCGATGGAGCCTGCCCCGGAGCTGGCCAAGGGCCGGCATCCGGGGGCGAGCGCGTCATCGGCCGCCAGGTGTCCCCGGCCTGGGTCGCAGCAGCCTGCGCGACCGTGCCGCAACTCACGCCCGAGGATGCCCTTGCGGGCCTGTTGGGCGGGCGGTTGGTTCTGCAGCTCGCCGATGGCCTGCAGCTCCGCCGCGTGCGCGTGATGCATGCGCCTCGCATTGAGCTCATGGGCTTCACGGATGCCATGCGCGGCCGGCTCACAGCCTACGGGCTGTACCATGAGATCATTGCCTGGAAGCTCAGGATGTTCGTACCCAGCGACGAGCGCGGCCCCGAGGTGCTGGGCAGGCTGATCGAGCGCTACCCGCTGCAGCGGATCGCCGAGCGGGAGAGCGCCTGACATGGGACCCGCCGCTGAGCTGGCTCGCCGCCTCGCACAGAATGCCGAGGCCGTGTGCCGCGAATATCTCTCCAACGGCCGGCGCGAGGGGGCGACCTGGCGCGTCGGCGATGTCGACAACACGCCAGGCCGCAGTCTCATGGTGCGGCTTACCGGACCGGACAGCGGCAAGGGCGCCGCCGGCCATTGGGTTGACTATTCGACATCAGAGCATGGCGACCTGCTTGACCTAATCGCCCGCACCTGCCGGCTCCACACCTTCGGCGACGTGCTGGACGAGGCGCGCCGGTTCCTGAGCCTGCCGGAACGGGAGCACCAGGGCTCCGGGCCAGCACCCCGGCCTGCGCCGGGGCAGGCTCCGCCGGTCCCGGCCGGGTCGCCCGAGGCGGCCCGGCGCCTGTTCGCCTCGGCCAAACCGATCGCCGGCACGCTCGCAGCCATTTACCTGCGGAGCCGTGGCATCACGGATGTGGACGATCTGAGCGCGCTGCGCTTCCATCCCAGCTGCTTCTACCGCGCGCACGAGGGAGCCTCGCGCGAGACCTGGCCGGCCCTCCTTGCCGCCGTCACCGACCTCGACGGCAGCATCGCGGGCGTGCTGCGCACATGGCTCGCGCGCGACGGCTCGGGCAAGGCGCCGCTCGCAACGCCGCGGCGGTCGATGGGCCGTCTCGTCGGGCACGGCGTCCGTCTCGGCGACGCGAGCGACATATTGGCCACCGGCGAGGGCCTGGAGACGATGCTCTCGCTCCGCGTCGTTCTGCCGGCCATGCCGATGGTGGCGGCCCTGTCGGCGACACACCTGGCGGCGTTCATCCCGCCGTCTGGGCTCCGCCGGCTCTACATCGCCCGCGACAACGACCGGGTGGGACGCCGCGCGGCGGAGATGCTGGGCGCACGCGCCCGCGCCGGTGGCACCGAGGCCCTGGTGCTCACCCCGCACTGGGACGACTTCAACACCGATCTCGCCACGCTCGGCTCCGAGGCGCTCGTCGCGTCTCTGCGTGCGCAGCTCACACCCGAGGACGTGACGAGGTTCCTGGCCGTGGACCAGCGCTCGGGCCCGCGGCCGTGTCAGCACGCGCTCGTGTCCGGTCCGTCCTCGCCGTCGGCCGCGCCCGGCCTTCAGGATGGCGATGGTGCCGGAAGCGGCTGAGCCCCGCAACGGCTGCGCGCGGCTTTCTTCCCCTGGCGCCACCCCGGCGCGGCTGGCGCCGCTTGGGTTGCCGCCATTCCTCGCGAGACAAGAAAGCCGTGCTCGCCGTCCTCCGCTGCGCTCCGGCCCTGCGGGCTTCGCCCTTGGGTGCGGGCCTCAGCCGCTCCCGGCTTTTCGAGCGCCAGAAGGCCGCGCATGGGCGCGACCTCGCTCAACGAGGAGCATACCCTATGACACTCCACCGCTTCACCGACGATGCCGAGGTGACCCGGACCATGTCTCCGACCGCACACCTTCTCGATGAGCTCGCACTCTATGCCCATCGTCCCTACGACGATGAGGCCGATCCGCGTCCGCTGCCTGA
>DATBKR010000562.1:0-10493 GCA_036555805.1 Hyphomicrobiaceae bacterium
GCACTGGAGCACCAGAAGGTGCTGCTCAATGAGATCAATCATCGTGTGAAGAACAGCCTCCAGCTGGTTGCAAGTCTGTTCAGGCTACAAGCCGCAGGTTCCGACGATCCGAAACTCACCCAAAGTCTTCAGGCGGCGATCGGTCGAATTGCGGCCATCGCACGCATTCACGAGCGCCTCTACCGGTCGCCAGAGGTGGCTGTGGTCGACCTCGCCGAATATCTTGGGGACATCTGTGCGGATCTTGCTGCGCTCGCGCCTCAGTGCGAGATCGCCTATCTGCCCGAGGGAGCGACCCCGATGACGACAGATGGGGCGGTACGGGTCGCACTGCTCACGACGGAATTGGTCACCAATGCTGTCAAACACGGAGGGCCAGGTCGGATCCTTGTGAAATTGAGAACATCGGAAGAGGCGTCATCCATAACGCTCACCGTGCACGACGAAGGTCCTGGGCTGCCTGCTGGCTTTAGCCTTGAGAGCGCCGAAACGCTTGGCATGAAGATTATCGGGACGCTCGCCGAGCAAATGGGAGTGTGCCTTACGGCAAGAAATGCGCAACGGGGTGCGGAATTCGTAGCCCGTATTCCCATGGCACATGACTCCGCGCCGAGCGCACGTCGCAGTGATCAATCGGCGAGGACTTGTTGCGGTTGATGCACGTCAAGGCGAGTGGGCTCGCCGGCACTTAGCAAGAAGGGATGAGCCAGCAACATCGCCTTCTCCCCTACGACATCGCGACTACCGAAGGGGCTGGTGGCAGGCTGCGCGCGGGCTGGGGCATGCTGAGTCGGCATTTGTGGCGTGCGCTTCTGATCGGAATCGGGACTCTGGGAGCGGCCACCGCAGGCTGGTGGATGCTCGGCCCCAGGGCAATCGTTCAATATACCACATCGACCGTCGAGCGCGGCGACGTGACTCGGACGGTGACCGCGACAGGTACGGTCAACCCGGAGCTCACGATCATCGTCGGCACCTATGTGTCCGGTGTGATCCAGGATCTCTATTGCGATTACAACACGCAGGTGAAGAAGGGGCAGGTGTGCGCCAAGATCGACCCACGCCCCTACCAGTCGCAGGTGGACCAAGCCAAGGCCAACCTGGCAATCGCCAAGGCGCAGCTGGAGAAGGACAAGGCTTACCACGCCTATACCAAGGTCGCCTTCGATCGGGCCGCGCGGCTCGTGCAGACCAAGACGATCTCGCAGGACACTTTCGATAACGCCAAGAGCACCCTGGAGCAGGCTGAAGCACAGATCGCATACGACGACGCCACCATTCAACAGCGTCAGGCGGCGCTCGATGCAGCGCAAGTGAACCTCGACTACACGGACATTGGCTCGCCGGTGGACGGCACCGTCGTCTCGCGGAATGTGACAAGAGGGCAGACGGTGGCCGCGAGCTTTCAGACACCGACGCTCTTTCTCATCGCCACTGATCTGACGAAAATGGAAGTCGACGCCAACGTCAGCGAGAGCGACATCGGCGGCATCAGCGCCGGACAGAAGGCGACATTCACGGTAGATGCATTCCCGAAGCGGACGTTCGAGGGCACCGTGAGCCAGGTGCGGCAGTCGCCGCAGACAGTACAGAACGTCGTCACTTACGACGTGGTGGTCAGCGTCGACAACTCGGACTTGGTCTTGAAGCCTGGCATGACCGCCGCGACTAGGATCGTTATCGATCATCGCCCTGACGTGCTCCGCGTACCAAACCAGGCGCTGCGTTATGCGCCGAGCAGCTCCTCCGGGGCAAGGGCGGGTCCCGCAATCGCATCGCGAGAAACGCGCATTTGGCTCCTCCGCAATGACAAACCGATGCCCGTCACTGTGGTGATCGGGCTAGACGATGACAGCTTCGCCGAGATCGCGAGCGGAGCAGTCGAGCCCGGAGACCTCGTGATCACGGGCGAACGGCCTGCGGACTCGAGGGGTGGGGTGGTGCCGCGGCTGCGTTTCTAGAGGGTGGGGGTGTGGTGGAACCGGTTTTCAGGCTGGAAGGCGTGACGCGGGTCTACCGTGCGGGCGATGTCGACGTGCACGCACTGAACGGCGTCAGTTTGGTCATCGACCCCGGCGAGTTCGTGGCGATCATGGGTTCGTCAGGGTCGGGCAAGTCGACCTTGATGGCCATACTGGGCTGCCTCGACCGTCCCACCAGCGGTCAGATGTTTTTCGAGGGCGTCGATATCGCCAAGCTAAATGAGCCGCGCCTGGCGAGCCTGCGCAGCGAGCGCCTCGGCTTCGTGTTCCAGAGCTTCAACTTGCTGGCCCGGACCAGCGCCATCGAGAACGTCGGCCTTCCCCTCTTCTATTCCGCAGACGGGTCGTCCGGCCGACTGACACGAACGGAGCGGGCGCGTGCGGTGCTGGCGAAGCTCGGACTGGCCGATCGCGAGCGCAACACACCTGGCCAGCTGTCGGGCGGCCAGCAGCAGCGCGTTGCTATCGCGCGCGCCTTGATCAACGAGCCCAGCGTGCTTCTGGCCGACGAGCCGACCGGCAACCTGGACACGCGCACGTCGCATGAAATCATGGAGACACTGCAGGCGCTCAATCGGGCGCAGGGCGTCACTATCGTCGTTGTCACGCATGAGTCGGATATCGCGGACTTTGCGGACCGCGTCATCACCATGCGCGACGGCAAGGTGATCTCAGACGAGCAGCGCCGCCCGCACCAAGCGTGGGAGGGGCCGGCTCAGCCGGCAGGTATGGGCTTGCTCGGCGCTGCGCCAAGGCCCGCCGTCACCGCTTGGGCCTTTGGCCGCATGATCGCGGCAGCCGCCGTGCAGGCGCTTGCCCGCAACAAGATGCGATCGGGCCTGACCATGCTGGGCGTCTTCATCGGCGTCGCCGCCTTGATCGCCATGGTGGCGGTCGGTCAAGGCGCCAATGAGGCTGTACGCAAGGAGATCGAAAGGCTGGGCACCAACCTGATCGTGGTGGTTCCGGGCGCGGCCAAGATCGGCGGCATGCGCGGTGGCTTCGGCAGCGCGTCGACGCTGACCGTCACCGACGCAAAGGCGATTCGCAGGGACGTGCCGGCCGCCAGCAGTGTCGGCTATCTCGTCCGCCAGGGCGGCCAGACGCAGTACGCGAGCGAGAATTGGACCACCAGCATCCAGGGTGTCACGCCCAACTACCCTCCGCTCACCAATTGGGACATTGCCGCAGGACGCGGCATATCGCGGGAAGACGAGAGCAGCGCCGCGCTCGTGGCTGTCATCGGCCAGACCGTGGCGCGCGAGCTTTTCGGGGCGGATGTCAATCCGGTCGGCGCCGTTGTACAGGTCAAGGGTGTGCCGTTGCGCGTGGTCGGGGTGCTGGCCGCCAAAGGGCAGACGCCGTATGGAACGGACCAGGACGACCTGGTCATGATCCCCTTTTCGACCGCCGAGCGCAGAGTGCTGGGCGTTGCCGTGCCCAGCCAACAACAGACCCCCATCAACTGGGCGTACCCGCCGCCGCCCAATCCTTACGGCCTGCAGCGCCGGATGACGGGATATGTCAACCAGATTTACGTGCAGGCGACGAGCCCCGCGCAGGTGAAGGTGGCAATCGAGCAGGTGACGGATCTACTGAGCACCCGCCATCGCATCAGGCCCGGTGACGTCAACGATTTCTCCGTGCGCAATCTGAGCCAGATTGCCGAGACGGCGGAGGGCAGCAGCCGCGTCCTGGCCCTTCTGCTCGCGTCCGTCGCCTCGATCTCGCTGGTTGTCGGAGGCATCGGCATTATGAACATTCTGCTCGTGTCCGTTACCGAGCGCACGCGCGAGATCGGGTTGCGCATGGCGATCGGCGCGCGCCGGCTGCACGTGTTGCTGCAATTTCTCGCGGAGGCCGTGTTTCTCAGCGTTTGCGGCGGCATCGCCGGTATTGCCATGGGAATTGCGTTGTCCAAGAGCATCTCGCTGGTGGCGGGCTGGCCTGCCCCGATCTCGGGGCTCGCCATCGCGGGAGGCTTCATCTTCTCGGCCGCGGTGGGGATCTTCTTCGGGTTCTATCCCGCGCGGGAGGCAGCACGCCTCGATCCCATCGAAGCGCTGCGGTATGAATAGGCCCGCCGGGTCGGCATCTGCGAAAGGAACCTCCTCATGCTTGGCCGAGCATCTCGTCGTATTGCTGCTTGCGTGGCCCTGTTCGTGGTCGCGGCCGCACTCTCGGGTTGCGGCATCAACAACATTCCGACCTATCAGGAGACCGCGAAGGCGCGATGGTCGGAGGTCTTGAGCCAGTACAAGCGCCGGGCGGATCTGATTCCGAACCTGGTCGAGACCGTCAAGGGGTTCGCCGCTCAGGAGCAGCAGGTGCTGACCAATGTCACGGAGGCACGCGCCCGAGCCGTGCAGGTGCAGGTCCCCGCCGATATCGTGACCAATCCCGAGGCGATGAAGCGCTTCCAGGACGCGCAGAACACGCTGAGCGGCGCGTTGCGGCAGCTGCTCGTAGTCGCCGAGCGCTATCCTGACATCAAGTCTGGCCAGAATTTCCTGGCGCTGCAATCGCAGCTGGAAGGCACCGAGAACCGCATTGCCATCGCACGTCGCGACTACATCGACGCGGTCCGCGTCTACAACACCGAGCTCAGCACCTTTCCCGGGCGTATCTGGCACTCCTTGCTGTACTCGACTTCCCAGCCGATGGCGGCGTTCGATATCACGCCCGCCGAGATGACCACGCCCAAGGTTGAGTTCGGCACGAAGAAGTAGGCCCGATCGATAGCGGCGAGCGGCGAGGGCGCGCATGCTTCGCGGAACCACCGGAGTTCGCCTTAATGCCGGCGTCGCCGTAGCGGTGGCCCTGGGGGCCGCCCTGGTCTTCCAGGCTGTGGCGCAGCCACGCTTTCCGGCCCTCACCGGGCGCATCGTCGACGAGGCCGGCCTTCTAAGCGGCGGCGACAAGGCATCGCTGGAGGGCGAGCTGGATGCCCTCGAGCAGAAATCCACCGACCAACTCGTCGTCTATACGGCACGCTCGCTGCAGGGCTACGAGATCGAGGACTTTGGCTACCAGCTCGGCCGAGCCTGGGCACTCGGCCGGAAGGAGAAGAACAACGGCGTCATCCTCATCGTTGCACCGAAGGAGCGCAAAGTCCGTATCGAGGTCGGCCGCGGGCTAGAGCCGCAGCTGACCGACGCCATGACGAAGCTCATCATTGAGAACGCCATCCTTCCGGCGTTCCGGCGCAGCGACTTTCCGGCCGGGATCAAGGCAGGCGTGCACGACATCCGCGACGTGCTGCTGGGCGACGCCGAGGCCGTCAAGCAGCGCGCCAGGAGCTCCGTGCCGCGCTCCTCGGGCGGTAATGGCGGCGTCGCTTTGGCGTTCCTCGTGGTCTTCATTCTGCTCGGGTTCACTCTGGTCTGGATGCAGGCGCAGGAAACCGCCCACCCCGGCCGTGTCGGTCTCGACCGGCGACGCCGGGGGGGTGGTTGGCCGCCCGCCGACTGGGGGAGCGGTGCCGGCGGCTGGAGGGGCGGAGGAGGCTCCGGCGGTGGCGGGGGTTTCTCGGGAGGAGGGGGCGATTTTGGCGGCGGCGGAGCATCTGGCAGCTGGTAGAAATGCAAGCAAGGGTGGCCGGCCATGGTCCTTGTAACTGAAACCGACAAAATCCGGGTTGCCGAAGCGATTACCGCAGCGGAAGCGAAGACCTCCGGCGATATTGTCGCCGTGATTGCCCCGGCGAGCGCGAGCTACATGTACGCGCCCTTTCTGTGGGCGGCGCTCGCTGCGCTCGCAGTCCCGTTCCCGTTCATCTTCTGGACGTGGTGGCCGATCCAGCACATCTACGCACTGCAGATTCTGGTTTTCGCGGTGCTTGCTGTAGTGCTCATGTACCCGCCGTTGCGACTGGCGCTCGTGCCGAAGTCCGTGAAGCACGCCCGGGCCCATCAGCGCGCTGTCGAGCAGTTCGTAGCTCAGGATCTGTACACGAATACCCAACGCACGGGTGTCCTGATCTTCGTCTCGACGGCCGAGCGCTTTGCCGAGATCCTCGCCGATTCCGCGATCCATCAGCATGTGGACGGCGAGACCTGGCAGAGGATCGTCGACGACCTGACGGACTGGATCGCTGAACGAGAGGCCGGTGAAGGCTTAGTGCGCGCGGTCGGTGCGGTCGGCGAGCAGCTCGCGCGGCACTTTCCGCCTGGCTCCGAGGATGCGCATGGGCTGACGAATCATCTTATCGTCTTGCCGGCGGCGTAGCGGAGCTTGGCCGCCGCACCTCGCCACGTGCGAAGCCGATATTTTATCCGCGGCCGACTACGAAGAACAGCGCAGCTCTTGGCAGGGGGGCCGGTCAAGGGCGTGCGACCAGGACGTCGCAGGGTGCCTCGGCGAGCACCCGGAGCGCGAGGCTGCCGATCATCGCCGTCGTTAGCCTGCCTCTTGCGTGAGTGCCCATGGCAAGCAACTCCGGCCACCTGTACTCGCTGCGCAGCACCGCGTAGGGGTTATCTTCGATCATATCGATGTTGAGGACCCTGCCTTGCGCCGCTGCTACAGCTCCTGCAACTTTGCGCTTTATGAGCGACCTGATCGCCTCGTTCTCCTTCCTGATCGCGTCGGGCATCGCATGGAGCCGATCAAGGGAAGCAAGGGGCGGCCGCCATGCATGCACGATACGGACTTCTGCAAGGGGCGCGATCGTCAAGCCGGTCATGAGCGCCCGAATGGCGGCTTCGGAAAGATCGAACGGTACGAGGACGCGCCGATACTCCTCCCGCACGGCGGCCTTCACGATCAGGACCGGGATCGGGCTCGCGCGTACCACGCGCTCCGTGGTGGTGCCCACGAACAAGTTGGCGTACCGATATTTACCGGGCTCTCCCAGTACGATCAGGCCAGCCTGTTGCGCCTCCGCCTGGGACGTAATGGCGCTAAAGGCATCGCCGACCACAACCCTGCAAGAGCAATGAGTCCGCATTTTCTCTGGCAGCTTTGCGATCCACTGGCTCAGGAAGGACTCGGCGTCATTGCGACGATGGCAGGCAAGGTCGTCCATGAGATCAGGCTCGACGACATGGAGCACGGTCAGGGTCGCGTGCAGTTGCTCCCGCAGTTGCAGTGCGCGCGGGATCGCAAGCTCTGAGCGCGTGGTGAGATCGGTGGCCGCCAGGATGTGCGCGATACGCGTCATGTCGAAAACAATCCAGCGCAAGTCGCTCATGACATTGACAAGGATCAATGATCGCCTCGGCGCTTGGGGAGTATGGGTGTCGCCTCGCGGCCCGGCTCGAAGCGCGGGTAGTTGGGACGGCATTGAAGCCGAAGCTGCGCTGCGCGCATGGCGAAGATCCGGGCGACTATGGAACCAGGATCACGACGCACGGAGCGAGGCTCGCTATCTTTTGTGAGACGCTGCCGAGGAGCATCCCGGTCAGGCGTCCACGGCCACGCCGGCCCATGACGATGGCATCGACCTGATCGCGCCTGGCGACCTCGATGATGACCTCGGCGGGATCGCCCCATCCCGCGTGTACGCCAATGTCAGGGGCGCCTGCTTCGTGAGCGCGCCGTCTGGCGCGCTCCAAGATCTGCTCTGAAACTGCCTCGAGCGCATCGCCGATACCGCTTTCTGCGCGGGCGAGCTCCCTTTTATCCACCCCGGACAAGTTTCCGCCGACCGTCAGAATCGAGAGTTTCCCCCCCATCTCCTTCGCAAGTCTCGCCGCGAAATCGATCGCCCGGTCGGCGCCACTCGAACCGTCCGTCGCCAGCAACAGGTGAAGCATGATCGGCCCCTGGAGCTCGTAAACGTAGATAGCAACCCAGCACCGACGCCGGCCCGGGGCCCTGATCGAGATCAAGCCATTGACTTGCCATTGCGGGCGAACAGCCTGGCCGTGACTTCCAGCACTTGTGGTGCTCCTATTTCTCTCCAGGAACAAAGAGGTCGTGGACGCCGACGGAACCCAAGCTGTGAGTCAACAGGCATTGGTAGGCGCGACGCTCATCGTCGCTGTCCACGACCTGCATCCAGAACAGAATCTTGCCGCCCCGCACCGCATCTTCGAACCCGGCGGCGTGCCGGGGGATGAGCCAGTGACATAGAGCATCTCCCAGGCTTGACGCACCGGCGCGCAGCCTTTGCACCAGCCGATCAGCCAGCACCCCTGATGTGCAGGCGATCAACTCGACATTGCCTGGAAACGGCAACGGGTGAACGGCTACCCGCTCCCCATCGGGCGCCAGGATGTGCGTCCCGGCGAAGGTCCGCTCCAGGGCGAGGCAGTTGAGGCTGTGCATGACAAGGCCGCGGAGACGCCCGTCGCGCAGCGCCTCGCGCAGCTGTGCCCACGTCTCGAACGTGCCAACCGCAAAGCGCAGAGGGATCTCTTCGGGCAACGGACATCTCATGCGGGAAAGGCAAGAGAAGAACGCTTTGCACTACGCAGGGTTGCGATCGTTTGATTTCAATCAAAGACGGGCTACGTGCGCCACCGCCTGTTCCCCAGGCGATGCGCGCTAGTCGTTTGATAGATCGAGGGGAAGTGACTGCTTGATTGGTGCTCAGGCGGCCGCCAGCACTTCCCGCAATATGGCCGCCAGCTCCGCCTGGTGATAGGGCTTGCGCAGGACCTTGAGTTGCTCGCGCTCCAGCTCATCGCCGTGCACGAGTTCCTCGGCATAGCCCGACGTCAGCAAGACCTTGATTCCCGGCTTGAGCTCCCGGGCGCGGGCGGCCACCTGTCTGCCCGAGATGCCGCCCGGCATGACGAGGTCTGTGAACACCAAATCGACGGGCTGGTCCTGCTTCAGGATGTCGAGCGCCGTGCCTCCGTCGCTCGCCTCCAGGACCTGGTATCCGATCATCTTGAGGCGGGTAATTGTGAGCCGCCGCACGCGTTCGTCGTCCTCGACGACGAGTATGGTCTCGCGTGCTTCGGGGTCGGTCGCACCTTTGACGCTGGCCGACACCTCGCCGGCGAGGCCTTCAACGCGCGGGAAGTAGAGGTTGAACGTGGTGCCGTGTGCCACCTCGCTGTAGATGGTGACATGTCCGCCGCATTGTCTGACGAAGCCGTAAACCATTGCCAAGCCGAGCCCCGTTCCACGGCCTTTCTCCTTGGTAGTGAAGAACGGCTCGAACACGCGGTCGCGCACGTCTGGCGGCATCCCTATGCCGGTATCGGAGATCGAGAGCTGCACGTACTCTCCGGGCGTAAGCTCGGCGTGGAAGTCGGCGTGATCGTCGTCCAGCACGATGTTGCGCGTCTCGATGACAAGCTTGCCGCCTTGGGGCATGGCATCGCGCGCGTTCACTGCCATGTTGACGATCGCGCTTTGGAATTGGCCGGGGTCGGCGCGCGTGGACCAAACGTGGCGGGCGAGCGCCGTCGACAGCATGACATGCTCACCGAGGCTTCGCCGCAACATATCGGCGATGCCGACGACCTGATCGTTGAGATTGATGACCTGCTCGTCCACATGGCGCCGCCGCGCGAACGTCAGGAGCTGGTCGGTGAGCTTTGATCCGAGCGTGGCGGCGTCTTGGGCTTCCTTGAGCAAGACTTTCTGGTCATCGCTGTCGAGTTTCATCTCGAGTAGCTCAAGATTGCCCAACACGACGAGTAGCAGATTGTTGAAATCGTGGGCGATGCCACCGGTCAACTGTCCCACGGCTTCCATCTTCTGGGCTTGCGCGAGGCGCCGCTCGCTCTCCCTCAGCGCCTCCTCGACATGTTTGCGGTCGCTCAGATCGTGGATCATGCCCGTGAAGTAGCGCCGGCCGTCCGCCGAGAACTCGCTCACGGACAAATGCAGCGGGAAGGTGGTGCCGTCCTTGCGCCGGCCGCTCACCTCGCGGCCGATGCCGATGATCTTCTTGACGCCCGTCTGCACATAGTTGGCGATATAGCCGTCGTGCTCAGCCTCATACGGGTCCGGCATGAGCATTTTGATGTTCCGGCCACGCAGCTCCGCCGCAGAGTAGCCGAACAGGCGCTCGGTCGCAGGATTGATGTTCTCGACGATGCCTTTCTCGTCGATCGTAAGGATGGCGGTGACGGCCGACTCCAAGATTCCCCTAAGCTTGGCAGCCTGCGCTTCCGTCGACGGCTCCGGGCGAGGAGTTTGCGTCATGCTATGCGCTCTTCATGGACTAATCCCTCACCTTTCTCTAGCACGTGTCGATGCTCGGAAGAAAGGCGCCGACAGCCGAGACCGTGGGTCTCGAATCCGACAAGAAGTTGTCATGGAAGGCTCCTTGAGGTCCGCAGAGCGGGCATCCATGCCGATCGGGACCCTTACGGACATTTACTTTCGCCGTCCCGCGAGGCGTCACGTGCGCATCGGGCCACCTCCCGCGATGCTCGCTGTACTCGAGCGAGCGGGGGAACGACATCCCTCCTCTCAATTGATTTTGCTCAAGGCACGCCGCCTCCGACCAAGCAAACCTGAACCAACCTTGGTGCAGAGGGAGGGCTCAATGGCCACCACAGATACCCGCTCGGTCGCCCGAACCGATTTAACGCCTGCGTCCGCTGG
>DATBKR010000563.1:0-17557 GCA_036555805.1 Hyphomicrobiaceae bacterium
CATCGTGGTGGTCGCCCATCCCTCGCTCGGCGTGCATACCTTCGAGCAGCTCGTGGCGTTGTTGCGGAGCGCGCCCGATCCGCTGAGCTACGGCTCTCCGGGGGTCGGCACCCAGGGCCACCTCGTGGCCGCATATCTGGCACAGAAGCTCGATCTCAAGCTCACGCACGTCCCCTACAAGGGGGCCAATCCCGCCATGTTCGACCTGCTCGGCGGACACATAAAGCTTGCCAGCGTGACGTGGACGACGGCGCTCTCTCATATCGAATCGGGTGCGGTCGTTCCCATCGCTGTAACCGCCAAGAAGCACCCCGCGCGCTTTCCAGCCGTGCCGACCTTTGTCGAGCTCGGGCTTCCCGATCTTGTTGCGACCACGTGGTTCTCCCTGTCGGGCCCGCCGGGCTTGCCGTCCGATATTGTCGCGCGTTTGAATCGCGAGGTTGTGAAGGCCATCGATTTGCCGGAGGTGAGGGCAAGGTTCGATCAGGAGGGCATCGACGCCGAGAAAATGGATGCCGCGGCATTTTCGGGATTCGTCCAGGCTGAGATCGCCCGCTGGACGCCAATCGCCAAGTTCGCCGGAGTGAAGAGCGAATGACGACACCGCGCGGACATGGCAGCAGCGCTCCGCCGCTGCGCAGATGAAGCAGAGCGGTGCCGCCGGAGATGAGGACGGTCTTCCCAGAACGTGACCTTCGCAACCATCGACCTCGCCCATGAGTCCCGGAGCGGATAGGCGCCTCCGCCGCCGCCTGCCCTCGCTCGAGACCTGGGTGATGGCCGCTGCGGTCGCGGCCCTGGTCGTCCTGGTGGTGCTGCCGCTCGTCTTTCTGCTGGCCGGCAGCTTCCGCGGCGAGGAGGGACTCTCCTTCGAGCCCTTCATGGAAGCGTTGACCGGCCGGCTCTATACGCAGGCGCTTGCCAACTCGCTCGTGCTCGGCGCGTGGACCGGGCTGCTCAGCCTGCTGGTCGGTCTGCCGATGGCGTGGGCGGTGTGCCGCACCAACGTGCCGGCGCCAAGCCTGTTTCGCATCACGGCCGGCGTCTCCTATCTGTCGCCGCCTTTCCTGACTGCCATCGCCTACGTCAACCTGTTCAGCCCCAACGCGGGGCTGATCAACGTGGTCCTGCGCGATGTGCTGGGAGCGCCGTGGGCGGTCTTCAACGTGTTCAGCATGAGCGGCCTCGTGCTGGTCACCGTCCTGCACACGTTTCCGTTCGTGTTCCTGCTCGCCTCCAGCGCCCTCCAGTCGGTGGACGCATCGTACGAGGAGGCAGCGCAAATCCTCGGCGCCGGCAAGGTGCGCACCGCGCTGCGCATCACGCTGCCGCTGGTTGCGCCCGCCGTGCTCGCGGGCACGTTGCTGGCCTTCGTCAACGCCATCGCGCTGTTCGGCTCGCAGGCGATCCTCGGTCTGCCCGGCCGCATCGTGACGCTTCCCACCCGCATCTACGCCCTGTTCGATTTTCCGCCGCAGTACGGCCTCGCGTGCGCCCTGTCGCTCATGTTCATAGTCATCACGGTAGCCGCGCTGTATCTGCAGCACCGCTTTCTCTCCGGGCGCTCCTACGTCACCGTCGCCGGCAAGGGTGCGCGGACCGGGCTCATCGACCTCGGATGGGCGAGATGGCTGCTCCTCGCGTTCTGCGTCCTCGTGTTCGTTGTCGCAATCGTTCTCCCCTACGGTGCCCTCATCGCCGTCTCGCTCTCCAAATCCTGGGGCCTCAGCTTCTGGCAGAACCTCACCTTGGCCAACTATCGGTTCGTGCTCTTCGAGTACAACGTCACCCAGCGGGCGATCCTGAACAGCTTGCTGCTCGCCACCTTGGCGGCAACCATTGCCGTGCTGCTGGGCTCCGTCATTGGCTGGATCGACGTGCGCACCACGGCCGTCGGGCGGCGCCTGCTCGACTACGCGGCGCTGGTCCCGCTGGGATTGCCCGGCATCGTCATGGCGGTGGCCCTCATCCAGTTCTGGCTGACGATGCCCATCGCGCTTTACGGCACCCTGGCGATCCTCCTGCTCGCCTACGTCGCGCGCTACATTCCCTTGGGGGTGCGCGCGGCCAACGCCTCGCTGCGGCAGGTCGATCCCTCGCTGGAAGAGAGCGCACGTGTGCTCGGCGCGTCCTGGGCGGCCACCCTGCGCCACATTACGCTGCCGCTCATACGGCCTGGGCTGTTCACCGGCTGGCTTTTGGTGTTCGTGCCGGTGATCCAGGAGCTTAGCGCTTCGATCCTGCTGTTCAGCTCCAATTCCATCACGCTGGCGGTCGCCGTCTACAATCTCTACGAGACCGGCTACACCGAGCCGACGGCGGCGCTGGCCATAGTGAGCATGGGCATCACCGGCCTGGCGCTGCTGGGCGCCAACTGGCTCGCATCCCGCAGCAGGGGCGGGCGCTCGGCCGACGACGGTGTTGCGGCGGGGGCGGCAACCTGAGATGGCCGGCATTGCGATCCACGGATTGACCAAGAGGTACCGGGGCAACGGGGGCCCTGGCCTTGCCGCGGTCAGCGATGTTTCGTTCGATGTAGCAGATGGCGAGTTCGTAACGCTGCTCGGCCCGTCCGGCTGCGGCAAGACCACGACGCTGCGCCTCATTGCAGGATTCCTAGGTCCCGACGCAGGGACCATCCACGCCGGCGGCAGGATGGTTTCTTCGCCGGACCATGTTGTGCCGCCCGAGAACCGGGGCATGGGCATGGTATTCCAGAACTATGCGGTCTGGCCGCACAAGACGGTCTACGAGAACGTCGCATTCGGCCTGAAGCTGCGGCGCGTTCCTGCAGCGGACGCGCGCTCCAAGGTCGGGGACGCGCTGGCGCTTGTGAACCTCTCCGGTCTCGAGGGCCGGCTCCCCGGCGAGTTGTCGGGCGGCCAGCAGCAGCGCGTGGCGCTGGCGCGCAGCCTTGTCGTGGAGCCCGGCATCCTGTTGCTCGACGAGCCGCTGAGCAACCTCGACGCCAAGCTGCGCGAGCGCATGCGCGGCGAGCTCAAGGAGCTGCAGCGCCGCACCGGCATCACCTTTGTCTATGTCACCCACGACCAGGCCGAAGCCCTCGCTCTGTCGGACAAGATCGCCCTGATGCAGCACGGGCGGCTCGTTCAGCTCGGCACGCCGCGCGAGGTCTACGAGCGGCCCGCAAGCCGCGAGGTGGCGGATTTCATGGGGCTCGTCAATCTGGTCCCGGCGACGGTTTCGGCCACCGACGGCGCGCGCCTGACGCTTAAGACTGCGGGGGGCTGGACTGTCCAGGTCGAAAGCGAATTGCGGCTTCGCCCGGGCGCAAGCGCGGAGCTGGCACTGCGTCCCGAGAACGTGCATCTTGCTGCGCCTGACGGATCTGCGCAGAGCCTGGCCAGGGTCGCCAACAGCACCTTCCTCGGCTCCATCATGGAGTATGAAGTCGCGCTGGCGGACGGGACATTGCTGCGCGCGCAGACGCACCCGAGCCTCAAGTTCGCCGTCGGAGACCACGTGGCGGTCCGGCTCGACACCGCGCGCGCGACGGTGTTCGATGCCAATGGCGGGGCAGGACCGCAGCGGGAGGAGTGAGCCATGAGCGCCGCGATCGCGGGAGAGGAGCATTGGACCAGCAAGGACGACGTGCGCCTGTTCCTATGGCGGAAGCCGGCAACAGGAGCGAAGACTGTGCCGACGGCCGGCACCATCCTGTTCGTGCACGGCTCGTCGATGGCCTCTCAGCCCACGTTCGACCTCGAGGTGCCGGGCCGCCCCGACAGCTCCGCTATGGAATGGTTCGCCAGGCGCGGCTACGACACCTGGTGCGTCGATATGGAAGGGTACGGCCGCTCGGACAAGGTGCGCCCCATCAACTGTGACATCGCCAACGGCGCCGACGATCTCTCCGCGGCATCGGCATACATCATGGAGAGGACCGGGGTGGGGCCTCTTCTCGTCTACGGTATATCGTCGGGCGCCTTGCGAGCGGCGATGTTCGCCGAGCGCCATCCCGAGCGCGTCGCACGCCTGGCGCTCGACGCGTTCGTCTGGACCGGCGAGGGCAGCCCGACGCTGGCCGAGCGCGAGAAGAAGCTGCCCGAGTTCCAGGCCAGGAACCGCCGCCCGATCGACAAGGCCTTTGTCTACAGCATCTTCAACCGTGACCATCCCGGCACCGCCGAGGAAAGAGTGATCGAGGCATTCGCTGACGCGATCCTGGCGCTGGACGACTCGGTGCCGACCGGCACCTACGTCGACATGTGCTCCAAGCTGCCGATGGTCGACCCTGCCAAGATCACCGTGCCGACCATGATCATGCGCGGGCAGTGGGACGGCATCGCGAGTGTCGCAGACCTGATCGCCTTCTTCGTGCGCCTGCCGAACCCGGACAAGCAGTTCGCCGTAATGCCCGGGATCTCCCACGCCTCGTTCCAGCAAAAGAACTACCTGCTCGTGTACCACATCCTGCTCAGCTTCTTCTCGCAGCCGGCCCCGCTCTATCGGGGCTAAAGAGGACCTTTTCCCAAGGAGCGAACGATGCAGCGTCTTTCGCGCATCCTGGTCTTGGCAGTCGGTTGCCTGTCCGCCATCAGCCTCGGCCCTTCCCATTCCAAGGCCTCCGACGTTGACGTGGCGGCTGCCAAGAAGGAAGGCAAGGTAGTCTGGTACACGTCGACGCCGATCGAGACGGCGCAGAAGATCGCCCGGCTGTTCGAGGGCAAGACCGGCATCAGGGTCGAGATGTTCCGGTCGGGCGGATCGGCAATCCTGCGCCGGTTCCAGCAGGAGATCCAGTCCGGCCGCATCGCTGCCGACGTGCTGACAACATCCGATCCTGCGGCCACCGCTGCGCTGGCGCGCAAGGGCACCTTTGTGGCGTTCAAGCCCGACAACTTCGACAAGATCGTCGCCGAGGGGCGCGACAAGGACGGCTATTACGTCGCCCAGCGCCTGAACCTCATGACCATCTACGCGCGGTCGGACAAAGTGGCCGCCGCCGACCTTCCCAAGGCCTGGGCCGATCTGACCCATCCCAAGTACAAGGGCACGCTGGTGATGACAGACCCGTCGTTCACGGCGCTGCAGCTCACCGTGGTCGGAATGATCTCGAAGAACATGGGTTGGGATTTCTACGAGAAGCTGCGCAAGAACGACATCATGGTGGTCCAGGGCAACCAGCAGGTGTCCGACAACGTCAAGCGCGGCGAGCGGCTCATCGCGGTCGGCGCGCTCGACTCCTACGCTGCAGACGATCGCAAGGCCGGCCACCCCATCGTCACCATTCTGCCCGAGGACGGGACCTTCGTGATACCCTCGCCGACTGCGGTCATCAAGGGCTCGCCCAACCCCAACGCGGCCAAGCTCCTCGCGGAGTTCATGATAGGCGACGCCGCCCAGAAACTGTTTCCCGAGGATGGCGGCTATGCCGCGCGCATCGACATCGCGCCCCCAGCGGATGGCGTGCCGCTCGACAGGATCAAGGTGCTTCCGGTGGACTACGACTACATCGAGAAGGAAGCGCCGCGGCTCAAGAAGCGGTTCAACGAGATATTCCAATAGTAGCCCTGCGGCCCTGAGATGCCTTGCGGCCGGCTACCCGCGGCGTCATGCTTGCAGCTTGGATTTTCCTCGATTCCAAATCATGAGAGAGGGGGGCCGGCAGATACTCGGCCCCCCGACGCAAACCTAATTGAGCAGGTACTTGTCGATATTCTCGCCGGCGTCCTGCTTGGCCCTCAGCCAGCTCGCCATCCGGCCGCGGCCTGACCACGTCTCGCCGGTCTTGCCATCGCGGTACTTCGCCTTTACGGACGTTGTTTTGCCGTCCTTCTTAACCGCACGTTTCGACTTTTCCCTGGCCACACCATGGGGCTTCTTAAGTGCTTTCGCCCTTGCCGGCTTCTTAGGTGCGTCATAGCCGAGTTCGGCCAGCTGTTGTTCAAGCTCCGCCCTCTTTGCGGAGCGAGAAAGCTCATGGACGGCCTGCAATTGCGTCAGCGCCTCTTTCTGCTCCTCAAAGGGCAGTTTTTCGAACAATCTGACGACGAAACGAATGCGTCTCACCACTTCGATCACCTCATGATCTGGCCTATTGCGGATGGGTCTGACTACGCGATCTCGAAACATACATCAGATGCAAATTGTCGCAGGTCGTTGTTGCTCATGTCTTAACATCGACCGGCCGTTATGGCCGACCCGAGAAACACCTCGCTGCGGCTTACTGCGACACTCTCCATGAGCCGATCGCCGGACGCGGCAGGCGGAGATTCTCGCGCAACGTCGTTCCGGCGTAGTCCCCATGATAAAGGCCTCGCCGCTGCAGCTCGGGGACGACATGGCGCACGAAATCGGCGTAGGCGCCGGGCACGTGCGTGGCCGCCACCACGAAGCCATCGCAGCCGCGACTGGCGAACAAGTCCTCCATCGCATCGGCGACCTCGGCTGGACTGCCGACGACGGCGCTCTCGACCTGCCCCCGGCCGCTGAAGGCGATGAAATCGCGGGCGCTCGGATTGGACTTGCCGGTCCTTCTCAGCACTCCGTCGCGAATGCCGAGCATACCTGTCATGCCCTCCAACTCCTCGGTCGTGAACGGCTCGTCGATACCCTTGGAAGCGAAATCGAAATTGAGCGCTTCCGCCAGCAGCGACAGCGCGTCGATCTCCAGCGGGAGCTTGGAGATGAGCGCCATCTTGTCCTCGGCCTCCGCCCTGCTCGCACCACAGACCGGCATGAGAATATTGCAGATGTGGATGCGATCGGGATCGCGGCCCAACCGCGCCGCCTCCTCCTTCACCGCGCGATAGCCCTCCCTGGCGGCCTCGACATTGCGGGCGGCGGTGAAGATCACCTCGCCCCAGCGGCCCGCAAAGCGCTGCCCGCGGCCGCTGGCGCCGGCCTGGACGATAACGGGATACCCCTGCGGCGAGCGGGGCACCGTGAACGGCCCGCGCGACTTGAAGAACTTGCCCCTATGATCGAGCCGCTTCACCCTGCCGGGGTCGGCATAGCGCCCCGTGCTCTTGTCCGCGATGATGGCGCCGTCGTCCCATGTATCCCAATGCCCCAGGACGACCTCCATGAACTCGTCCGCCCGGTCGTAGCGCAGATCGTGCGGGAGGTGCTCGTCACGACCCATATTGAGGGCCTCACCGTCGTTGACCGACGTGACGACGTTCCAGGCCGCGCGCCCATTCGTCATCAGATCGAGCGTGGCGAAGCGCCGGGCGACGTCGAACGGCTCGAAGTAGGTGGTGGAGCAGGTCGACGCCAAGCCCAGCCTGGTCGTCACGGCGCCCATCGTCATCAGCACGATCAGCGGGTCCATCTTCGTTGCGCGGATGCCGTACTCCACGGTATGGGCATGGTCGTTGCCGTAGCGATCCGGCATGGCCAGGCGATCGTCGAAAAAGGCGAGATGGAACTTGCCAGCTTCGAGGATGCGGGCAATCTCCTGGTAGTAATCGGCCGAATGCGCATCGTCGCGGGACTCAGGATGGCGCCACGAGCTCGGGAGGTTTGTGCAGTTCTGCGCCTGCAGAAAGCCGACCATCACCATCTGGCGCGTCATGCCCGCTCTCCTGGCCAAGGTTTGGGGTCTTCGGTCACGCAGACCGCCCCCTTTTGCGATGGTAGAGGAGGATCGGGCGCGCTTCCAGGCTCTGAGCGGTTGCGCCTAGCCCAAGCCGAGCCCTGCCGCCATCCCGTACTCGCTGGCCAGGGCCCGCAGCTTGTCCCACGTTGCATCTTCCACGTCGATGCCGACCTTCAGCCGCTCCTGCTCGCGCAGGTACTCGATCTCGCCAGGATAGAACACGCCTGGGCTGCCTTCCGCCGCCGGCGTCTCCTTCAGGTAACGAGCGAATTCGGCAACCTCCTTCTTGAACAGCGCGAGGGGCCGGAACGCCTCGACGTTGAACACCGCCATGAAGCATCCGTCGTTGTGCCGGCCGCTCGGCTCGACGCCGAAGCCGAGCCCGGTGAGCAGCCCGCACAGGACCTCGACCATCGCGGCCAGCCCGCTGCCCTTGTAGCCCTCCGTGCCGCCGAGGGGCAGCAGGGCTCCCCCGCTGCGGAGCTGGTGGGGATCTGTGGTCTGCTTGCCATCGCTGCCGACAATCCACCCGGTGGGGATCTGCTCGCCGCGCGCCGCCGCCAGCATGACCTTGCCGGCCGCCACGGCCGAGGTGGCCATGTCGAGGCAGAACGGCGCCGCGAGGTCGGACGGGACGGCAATCGCAATCGGGTTGGTGCCGAGCCTCGCCTCGCGACCGCCGAACGGGGCGACCACCTTGGGTGAGCGCCCCGAGTCCGCTGTAGCCAACCCGATCATGCCCTCCTCGACGGCCATCAGAGGGTAGGCGGCGAGACGGCCGACGTGGCTTTGACGAAACACGGTGCAGGCCGCAACGTTGCTCGTCTTTGCCTTCTCGATCGTCAACTGCATCGCCGTGGCGTTGACGTGGAAGCCGAAGCCCCAATGCCCGTCGATGACCGTCGTCGTCGGCGATTCCTGCACGATGCTCCACTTGGCGCCAGGCACAATATGGCCTGCCTTGACGCGATCGATGTAGGTCGGAATGGCAATGATCCCGTGCGAATCGTGGCCGGCGAGATTGGCGTTGACGCAGCCCACGGCAACCGCCTCCGCCTCCTCCCCAGATGCGCCGGCGGCTTGCAGGAGCGCGACACCTATTTCCTTCAGGCGGTCGGCTTGAAGTCTCGGCATTGAACCTTCCTCCGGTGCGATCAGCGGCTGCTCAGCCCCGCCACAATCGGCAGGCGCGCGGCGCGGATGGCGGGAAACAGACCGCCCGCGAGGCCGACCGCCAATGCCAGGACGACGCCCTCGCCGATGAGCGCCGGGCTGAGCTTGAAACTGAACACCACCTGGGTAAAGCCGGCCCCGAGCGTGGAGGTCGAGAAGCCGTCGAACACGAGATACGTCGCGGCCGCGCCGATGACGCCGCCGAGCGCGGCGAGGACAAGCGATTCCACCAGCGTGCCGACGAAGGCGGGGAAGCCGCCGAAGCCGATGGCGCGCAAGGTCGCGATCTCGACGGCGCGCGCCGCCACGGAGCTGTACATAGTGTTCAGCGCGCCTGCCAGCGCGCCGAGTGCCATGGCGATGGCCAACGGCCAACCGAGCTTCTGAATGAGGTCCGAGGTCTGCGAAGCCTGCTCGGCAAAGTAGGCGGCCTCCGACTTGACATCGAGCTTCAGGCGAGGATCCTCGTCGACAAAGCGCTTTAAGGTTTCGAGCGCAGCCGGGTTCTGCAACCGGACGCGCACGGTCTGGACGATGTTGTTGCGGTTGAACAGACTCTGGACCACGGGCAGGTCTGCCCAGATCTCCGACTCGAACACGCTGCCGTCGGCCTCGAAGATGCCGACCACGGTCCACCGGCTGGTCGCGAACCCAACCGTCCGACCGATCTCGAAACCCTGGAACTGGCGCAGCAGGGCCTTGCCGACGACGATCTCGTTGGCACCGGGATTGAACATCCGCCCCTCGACGATCGTGATGCCCTTGCGTACCGCGGCCCCCTCGTGGCCGATGCCCCGCAAGGGCAGGTTCGCCTTGGTTTGCGTGGTGCGCTTGACGCCATCTACGACCAGGTAGAGCTCCGCCGAGACCAGCGGCTTGCCGGCGGAGCTGCGGGCAATGCCCGGAGCGTCCTCGATCAGGCGCACCTGATCTCGGGACACCGTGCTGTTGATCTCCGCCTGCGATCCGCCGCGCAGGACGATGGCCACATCCTCGGCGCCCGAGCCGGCGAGCGTGCGCTGGAAGCCGTTGGCCATGGCCAGGAACGACAGCAGCACGACCACGACCAGCGCCACGGCGACGACTGTCGAGAGCGACAGCCAGAAGCGCTGCGGAATGCTCTTGACGTTTATGGTCGTTACGGCGGCGACCTGCAGAAGGAAGGGACGCATCGTCAGCTCCGGCCCAGTGCGGTGGCGATCTTCAGGCGCATGGCGCTCAGGGCCGGGATGAAGCCCGTGGCGATGCCGAGCCCAAGCATCAATGCGACGGCGGTAAGGGCAATACCGGGCGTCACCGCGAATCCCGGTATGAAGTTGCCGACGCTCGTTTCCATGGCGGCGGCGAACAGGGCGGCGAGGGCGATGCCGGGAAGCCCGCCGAGCAGGGCCAGCAGAACCGATTCCCCGAGCACGAGACGCAGGATCCGCCCATTGGGGAAGCCCAGCGTCTTCAGCACGCCGATTTCGCGGGTGCGCTCGCGCACGGCCATCGCCATGGTGTTGCCGACGATCATCAGGATCGTCGCGAAGGCTGCACCCACGACCAGGGCCACGATCAGGGCGATGTTGCCGAGCTGCGCTGCAAATGCCTTGTTGAAGGCCTTCTCGGTATCGGTCGAGGTTTCGTAGAGGGAGTTGGCGAACATCTGGTCGATGGTTTTCGCAACCCGCTCGTTCGCCGACGGCGACGTGGTGTTCAGCGCCATCCAGCCGATC
Organism: Hyphomicrobiaceae bacterium; assembly: GCA_036555805.1. Lineage (GTDB taxonomy): Bacteria > Pseudomonadota > Alphaproteobacteria > Rhizobiales > Hyphomicrobiaceae > AWTP1-13. Next base: position 10,456 of record DATBKR010000563.1, read on the forward strand.
ATGTCCTTGCCGAGATTCTGGGTCTCGTTGAAGTACTGGTACTGGAAAACCATGAAGTTGGCATCGACGTTCGGCTTGCGGCTCCTTATGGCGCCGACAATGGTGAAATCCCAGGTGCGCGAGCCGTTCTTCTGGGTGAAGATGTTGCTCATGATCGGCACGCGGTCGCCGACCTTCCAGCCCCATTTCTTCAGCATGGTCTCGCCCACCAGGGCGCCCGTGCGCTCGCGCACGAAGGCAGCCCGGGCGCCAGCCGCCACGTCGATCTGGTCGTCGTAGACCTGCATGTAGGTCTCGGGGTCCACGGCCATCACGATCAGGAAGTTCTTCGGATCCTGGTAGTAACCGCCGAACCAGTTGAGATGCGTTGCCCGCCGCACGCCTTCGATGCCGCGCACGCGGTTGAAATAGGCGATGGGTAATGGCTGAGTGAAATTGATCTTGTTGACCACCACAAGCCGATCGGCTGCCGCCACGTCCTCGCCGGCGTTGAACGCCCGCTCGAAGCCGGCGAGCACGCCGAAGATCAGGAACGCGATCAGGATCGACACCAGCATCAGGCCGGCGCGCAGCTTCTTGCGGAAGAGATTCTTGCCGATCAGGACGAGATCGTTCATGCCGCGAGGTCCTTCTCGAAGAAGCGACCCTTGTCGAGATGCAGCGTGCGGCGTGCATACCTCGCGGCCGCCGGGTCGTGCGTGACCATGACGACGGTCTTGCCGAGATCGCGATTGAGGATCTGCAAGGTCGAGAGGATCTCGTCCGCGGTCGCGCGATCGAGGTCGCCGGTCGGCTCGTCACAGAGCAGCAGCTTGGAGTCGGAGACGATGGCCCGGGCAATAGCAACCCGTTGCTGCTGGCCGCCGGACATCTCGCGCGGATAGTGCTTTGCGCGCTCGGCAAGGTTGACGATCTTGAGCGCGGTCTCGACGTGGTGGCGGCGCTGCTGTTTGCCGAGTTTGGTCAACAGCAGCGGCAGCTCGATGTTCTGCGCCGCCGTCAGCATCGGCATCAGATTGTAGAACTGGAAAATGAAGCCGATATTCGCAGCGCGCCAGCGCGCGAGTTCGCTTTCGCTCATGCGATCGACGCGCTCACCGGCCACGTGGATCTCGCCCGTATCCGGACGGTCGATGCCGCCGAGCAAGTTGAGAAGCGTCGTCTTGCCCGAGCCGGACGGTCCCATGACGGCGGCGAAATCGCCGCTCGGAATGGCCAGGTCGAGCCGATCGAAGATCGTGATCGACTCCTTGCCCTTGACGAAGCCTTTGTTGAGTCCGACCAAACGAACGAGCGGGGCGTTGGACATCGACCTATTTCTCCAGCTGGCGATTGAGCGCGCGTCACTTCGCGGCGGACATGGCCTCGCCGGCAGCCCCGCCGTCGTCGAGGAACTTGACCTTGACGGCCATGTCCGGAAGCACGCGCTGATCCTTCTGCTTGAGCCCGATGCGCACCTTGACAGTGGCCTTCTCGCGATTGGCAGTCGGCACAACGGCTATGACCTCGGCCGGAATCGTCCAATCGGGATAGGCATCGAGCACGGCCGCGATGGCGCCGCCCGGGCGGACGCGACCGATGAAAGCCTCGTTGACGTCGACCTCGATTTCGATCGAGTCCATATCGACGATCGTGCAAATCCCCGTGCGCGTGAAGCCGCCGGCCGACATGGGAGAGATCACCTCGCCGGGCTGGGCGCTGCGCTCGACCACGACGCCGTCGAAGGGCGCGCGAATCCGGTGCTTGTCGAGCACCTTCGCGGTGCGCTCGACGTCGAGCCGCGCGGTTTGCAGGTTGGCATGCGCCTGGCCGAGTTGGGCACGCAGGATACCGACCTTTGCCTCGGCCTTGGTCAGATCCGCCTCGCTGGCGATGCTCTTCTGCGACAGGCTCTGCACGCGGCTGAATATGCGCTCAGCGTCCCGCAGCTCGGCGGCGACCGCGTTGGCGGCGGCTTCAGCGGCGGCGACCTTCGACTGCGCCAGGCTCAGGTCGGTCTCCGCGAGCACGCTATCCAGCCTGGCGACGATTTGGCCGGCCCGGACCACCATCCCCTCGTCCACGAACAGCTCAACGACCCTCCCCGTGATCTCTGCCGCCACCGTGGCCTTGCGCCGGGCCACAACATAGCCGGAGGCGCTGAGACCGCCGGCTTGGCGAGCTTCTGCCGCGGGTGCTTGAGGCTGAGGCGGCGCCGGCGACGCATGCGGGTCGGTCGGCACCGAGGCTGAGGCTCGCTGCTCCGCGTGCCCGCCGCCCCAGAATTGCGGGACGACGAGCCATAGACCCCCGGCGAGCGCTGCAATGGCGATGGCGCCTGATAACAGCAGCTTCGGCCACGGCGAATTGGCGGGTGGCGACCGTTCCGTCTCGCCCCTGCCGATCGCCAGCGATCGTAGCAGTTTTGCCCTGTCGTCAGCCATAGAGCTGCGCACTCCCTCGGGCCCCGGCCCCTACGGGCCTCATGTGGCCGAACTAGAGCAACATCGTGACGACCCGCGCCGACAGGCAGCGCTTCCTGACGCTCGAGTTCACGGAACTTCGCGCCAAGCCGTCCGATCAGCGACGCCGGGCGCCGCGTGTGCTCTGATGTCCCCGTCGCGCCGCCGAAGGTGGGCAAGCTAGTTGTATGCCGGCCGTTATTCAAGTAAATACTTAAGGAATGTCCCGCCCCCGCAAACACGTGGACGAGGCGCCCGACGTGTTCGACGCCCTCGCCGATCGCAGCCGACGCCGCGCGCTGGAGCTGCTGGCAGCCGGCGAGAAAAGTGTGCAGGATCTCACCGACCATTTCCCGATGTCACTGGCCGCGGTCTCGCAGCACTTGCAGGTGCTGCATGCCGCCGGCCTCGTCAAGCGGCGCGAGGTCGGGCGACGACGGCTCTATGCCATCAATCGCGACGGCCTCGTCTCGGCCCGCGATTGGATCGAGAGCCTCGCCCGCTTCTGGGATGGCGCTCTCGACCGCCTGGAGCGGCATCTCGACAACAGCCGCTGAAACGGCCTGGAGTTGCGTTGGCTGTGCGGAAACGCCGGAGCACACAGAGCGCGTAGAATAGGATCCCCCATCTGCCAACGGGATGTGCTGCTGGTTCTCGCACGAAGTCCCAGGCCGCTTTCGTACCGGCGACTTCACGCAGACGCGCCCAGGTAGTACAGATTGGCACTGAACCATATTCGGTTCCTTAACTATGGTTTGACAACGGAGGGGCTGTGATGGAGCGTCAGCAGACCGGCGTTGCGAGTGCAGGTCAGGGCACCGAACGCCTCGCGGCGTTCAGCGACGGGGTTCTCGCCATCATCATTACGATCATGGTGCTCGAGCTGAAGCTGCCCGAAGCCGCGTTTCACGGCGAAGTTTGGCCGAACTTCCTGGCACCCCTGGCGCCGAAGCTGGCCGTGTACGCGTTGAGCTTTTGTATCCTAGGTACCATGTGGATCAATCATCATCAGCTGCTGGCAGCGGTGCGCCGTGGCTCGCCCCAGTTGATGTGGATGAATTTGCTGCTGTTGTTCTTCATGTCGCTGATCCCGCTGGCGACCAGCTTTCTTGGCGAGCATCCGCTCTTGCCACGCGCCATTTCATTTTACGCCATTGTTCTCGCTTTGAGCTCCGCCGTTTTCAGTTTTCTACGCTTTCATCTTGGTCGCCTTCCTGAGAGCGATCGAAAGCAGCCTCCATTTCGCCGAGCGACTCTGGTCAGGAGCGTCGCCAGCACGCTGCTCTATGTCGGCGCAGCGATTCTGGCTCCATACATGCCGGTCGCGGCTCTTGCGCTAACGATCTTTGTGCCGGTGATGTTCAACCTGCCAATGATATTCGGCGGCGGTCCGCATTGATGCGCCCGCGTCCGATAATTCGCTCCACGTCGGGTCAGAGTCTGGAGTTCGCGTCGCCGCTAAACACTCTGTCTGCTTGGTCCCGTGAGCAAAAGCCGCGCAGCGGCGCCGAATGATGCCTTGCCCTAGTTTCCAAAGATGCTGGCAAACGGGTTGTAGGAAGGTGGCTGGCCGGTGCGGCGTACTTGGGACTTGCTGCCGCCGCCCCGTCCTGTCCGGACAACGGGCTCCTCCGTCATCCCACTCGTCCGCAACGCGATGGGCTGGCCCTCGAGCGCCGATGCCACGCGGCTGTCCAGGCCGTAGATATCGCTGAAGTAGCGCACATTGTCGTTTTCGTCGACTGTTGCGGTGAAGTACGTGACATGCACGGGGATCGGCGTCGTCAGTCTGATCTCGCCCCCGCGCTTCACGTAGTCCTGCACCTGCGCGGTCGACCAGCCCTTGTCATGAGCGAGCAGCACCTCGGCCAGCCGGACGGGGTTCTCCACCCGCATGCAGCCATGACTGAACGCTCTCAGGCCGTTGCCGAAGAGATGTCGTTCGGGTGTGTCGTGCATGTAGACATCGTGCTTGTTGGGAAAGCGGAACTTGACGATCCCGAGCACGTTGCGCGGCCCCGGCGGCTGCACGAAATCGTAGCTGCGGATGTCGACCTTCTCCCAATCGATCGCATCGGGGTCCACCGGGACACCGCCGCGGGTCACCTGCAGCCCGTGGGCGTTCAGCACCGAAGAAGCCAGCGGTCTGGTGGAGAACCAGCCACCATTCGAGTCGCGCAACTGCGGCCACAGCTCCTGTGTCTTGATCCCGGTGGGCACACCCCACGACGGGTGAAAGATGACGAAGAGCATGTCGGCGGAGAAGATCGGCGTGGGCGTGGTAGGACGCCCGACCACGATTTTCTCAGCGAATACGACTTTGCCGTTGTCGACTACCCGCGCAATTTGCTCGGGGATGCTGTCCCACACATGGAAGCCGCCCAGATCGTCCGGCATCCACCGCCATCGCTCCATGTTGGCGACGATGCGTTGAACGTTCTGCGCGGAATTCTCGCCCGCGACACCGCTGCGTGCGGTTGTCAGCGCGCGCTGCAGGCGGACGAACTGCTCATGCTTCGGATGCAGCCCTCGCAGATAGGCATCGGCGCTGCCGCTGCCCGCGATGCCCAGCATGACGGACCTGGGCTCGTACACGCGCGGCCTCTGGTCGAACTTGCGGCTGACCGACGGTGGGTCCAGCCGGCCGCCACGCGCCTGGCGTGCATACTTGAGGACCGCGAGGCTGAGCGTGATCTCGGCGGTGCTAAGACCGTCGGCATCTGTGGAGGGCGCAAGCGGCGGCAACTCGAATGCGGTCGCCTTCAGGCCCCAGTCATCCGCCCTGCCGATCTCGGCGATGGCAAGCTTGGCCTGACCGCTCAGTCCGTCCTTTTCTATCCACACGGGGCGCCCTCTCTCGGCATAGAAGACGACGAGGGCCGCCTGATCTTCGCGGTCGCCTGCGCCGCGCGGCACGGGCCGAGCGGCAAGCTGCCGACGCACGGCGAGCATGAGCGGATCCGCCTCGGCGGGTGCGGTTGCTTGTGGCGCAACGGCGGATACTCCCGGCGCCAGCGGGGCGGGCGTATCGGACTGTGGACGGGCGAGAGGGTCGGGCGTACCCGACTCGGGTGAAGGCGCCGCGTCCAATTCGAGTGGAGGCGGTGCCTTCCGCTTTTCAGCCTGGCTGTGCGCGGGCGGACAGATGCTGCAGCACGCAGCCGCCACCAATACGAGTGCAAGCTTTGCCTTCATGTCTGGTCCGGCCAGCCCCCTTCTGATTCGCATGAGCAGACAGGCTAACCAGGGTACATGCCTCCGCTAAATACGATGTTGAAGACCGGGTGCGCGAGGGTCTGCTGTGCCAATCGCTGTCGGCGGACGATCCCCGTATTTTTTTTTGCACTTTGCCTGACAGCGGAGATCCACTGAACTCCGGCAGGTAAGCCGAGCCGGGCGTCGGATATTGGAGGCAGGAGTGCCCGGCGCTTGCCTGAGGGGCCGAATCGGCTTTTTTGTCAACGTACTCAAAGCATTGTGCGAAGCAACGTACCCGTATCCGAACGGATATCTACTGGGGCGGAAATGCAGCTCTCCAGGCTTGGCCTACTGATCGTCGCGAGTGGCGCCGCTCTCACCTGGGCTGTCCTGGTTCAGGCGCAGGCTCCACCGTCGGGCGAGCAGCCGCCGCCGCAAACTCCGGCACCCGGAGAGAAGCCGACGCAAGCTCCTGCGCCGGCAGAGAAGGCCCCGCAAGCTCCTGCACCTGGGGAGAAGCCGCCGCAAGCTCCCGCAGCGGCTGAAAAGACGCCGGCTCCGCTGCCGGAACTCGAGGTTGTCGCCCCAAAAAAGAAGGCGCCGCTGCCCGCGCCGCCGCCCAAGGCTGCGCGCCCGCCGACCCCAGTGTCGCCGCCGGCTCCCTCGCCGGCTGCCAAGTCCCCGGCTGCGCTGCCGCAGCTCGGGGTCGTCGCCCCGAGGAAGGAGGCGCCACCGCCGGCAGCGCCGCCCAAGGCCGGGCCCCCGCCAGCCGCCGTGGCGCCGCAAGCTCCCGCACCGGCCGCGAAGGCCCCGACGCCGCTTCCGAAGCTCGTGGTCGTCCCGCCCAGGAAGGCGCCGCCGCCTCCCGCGCCGCCCAAGGCAGCGCCCGCCGCTCCCGGCGCACCGGAACCCCCTGCGTGGGCGGGTACCAGGGAGGTGCGCATGTCCCCCGTCGGAGGCAGCGAGCTGCCCGTCGACAAAGTGCCGGCCGGAATCAGTGTTGTCACCAGCGGCGATGTCGCGCGCACGGCCTCACCCGCCGTGACCGAGGCGATCGCCGCCCGCGTGCCGAGTGCGACGACCAACGAAACGCTCGGCAATCCGCTGGCGGCCGACCTGCAGTACCGCGGCTTCGTCGCGTCGCCGCTCAACGGCACGCCGCAGGGTCTCGCCGTCTACCAGAACGGCGTCCGCATCAACGAGGTGTTCGGCGATACGGTGAACTGGGACCTGATCCCGGTGATCTCCATCTCAGACATCATCATCATGAGCAACAACCCGGTCTATGGTCTCAATGCGCTGGGGGGTGCGGCCAACGTCATCATGAAGGACGGCTTCACCTTCCAGGGCGCCACCCTCGACACGCGTCTCGGCTCGTTCGGGCACAAGGAGGTCGCCGGCGAGGCCGGGCACACGTCGGGCAACTGGGCCACGTACGTCGCCGGCGAGTGGATCGACGAGAC
>DATBKR010000564.1:0-5953 GCA_036555805.1 Hyphomicrobiaceae bacterium
GCCGTCGACCTGCCGGCCGACATGCCCTCCCTGCCGACCTTCAGGAAGGCCAACCCGGCGGCCTCGCCGATCCTGATCATGGCGCTCACGTCCAAGACCATGCCGCCGGACAAGCTCTACGACGTGGCCGACACCGTGATCGTGCAGCGCCTCTCCCAGGTGGAGGGCGTGGCAGAGGTGACGGCGGCCGGCGCCGAGCAGCCGGCCGTGCGGGTGCGCGTCAACCCGATGCTGCTCTCGTCCATGGGGCTCAGCATCGAGGCGGTGCGCACCGCCATCACCCAGGCCAACGCGCTCGCTCCGCTCGGCTTCATCGAGGGCGCCAAGCAGGCGATCGCCATCGAGTCCAACGCCCAGCTCGGCATGCGCGTTGAGGACTACAAGCGCATCACCGTCAAGACCGACAACGGCGACGTCGTGCGCCTCGGCGATGTGGCCGAGGTGAAGCAGGCGACGCGCAACTCGCGCGCGGCGGCCATGTTCAACAGGCAGCCGGCGATCCTGCTCTACGTGACGAAGAGCGCCGACGCCAACGTCATCGACACCATCGACCGCATCCACGCGCTGCTGCCGGAACTCAAGCGCGTGATCCCCGAAGGCATCGACTTCACGGTGGTGAACGACCGCACCACCACCCTGCGCGCCAGCGTGCACGACATGCAGAAGACGCTGGCACTGTCGGTCGTCCTCGTGATGCTGGTCGTGTACCTGTTCCTGCGCCGGCCCACGCCTACGATTGCCGCCGGCATCACCGTGCCCCTGTCGCTCGCCGGCACCTGCGCGGCCATGTGGGCGGCCGGCTTCTCGGTCAACAACCTCACGCTCATGGCGCTGGCGGTATCGGTGGGCTTCGTCGTCGACGATGCCATCGTCATGATCGAGAACATGTTCCGCAACCTGGAGCGCGGGGTGCCGCCCCTGCGCGCCGCGCTCGACGGCGCGCGCCAGATCGGCTTCACGGTAGTCGCCATCAGCGTGTCGCTGATGGCTGCGTTCATCCCGCTCCTGTTCAACAACAACGTCGCCGGGCGGCTGATGCGCGAGTTCTCGGTGACGCTGGCATTCGCCGTGGTCGTCTCCACGGTGGTGTCGCTCACCGTGACGCCGATGATCTGCGCGCACTTCGTGCGCGCGGAGCAGGGCAATGCATCGGCCCGCCCGGCCGCCTGGCTCGACCGCATCGTCGAGGGGACAATGGACTGGGCCACGCGCGCCTACGCCGTCACCCTCGACATCGCGCTGCGCCACAGCTTCCTGACCATGCTGGTGATGCTGGCGACGGTGGCCGCCACCATAAACCTCTACATCAAGACGCCGAAGGGCAACTTCCCGCAGGACGACACCGGTCTCGTCATCGCCTCCACCCGGGCCGCCACCGACATCTCGTTCGGGGCCATGGCCAAGCTGCAGGAGCAGGCCCTCGACATCGTGCTCACCGACCCGGCGGTGGACAATATCGGCTCCTCGGTGGGCTCGTCGGGCTGGAACGCCTCGGTCAACCAGGGCCGCATGTTCATCAGCCTGAAGCCGCTCAAGGAGCGCGGCGGCCTCTCCACCCAGCGCGTCATCAACCGCCTGCGCCAGTCGCTGCAGCACATCCAGGGCCTCTCGGTTTACTTCTTCGCCGCCCGCGACATCCGCACGGGAGGGCGGCAGGGGTCCGCGGACTACCAGTTCACGTTCTGGAGCCCGGACTTCGACGAACTCTACGCCTGGGTGCCCAAGGTCGTGGACCGGCTCAAGCAGGTGCCGGGGCTCGTGGACGTTTCCACCGACCGCGAAACCGGCGGGTTGCAGGCCACCATCGCCGTCAACCGCCAGGCCGCCGCGCGCCTCGGGGTCAAGGTGCAGGACATCAACAATGCGCTCAACAACGCGTTCTCCCAGCGCCAGGTCGCGATCCTCTACACCGACCGCAACCAGTACCGGGTGATCCTGGAGGTGGATCCGCGCTACCAGCGCGACCCCTCCGACCTCAACCGCATCTTCGTGCCCGGCCGCGACGGCGTGCAGGTCCCGCTCGCCACCGTGGCGGGCGTCACGCGCACGCTGGCGCCGCTGGTGGTGAACCACCAGGGCCCGTTCCCGGCGGTCACGATCAACTACGGGCTCGCTCCCGACATGCCGCTGGCCGAAGCCCAGGACGCCATCCGGCAGGCGATTGCGGACCTCAGGATACCCGACTCGATCCGCGCCGAGGCGGCGGGGGACGCCAAGGCGTTCGAGCAGGAGGCCGCCAAGCAGGCCCTGCTCATCCTCTCCGCGCTCATTGCCGTCTACATCGTGCTCGGCGTGCTCTACGAGAGCCTCGCGCACCCGCTGACGATCATCTCGACGCTGCCGGCGGCAGGCCTGGGCGCGCTGGTTGCCCTCAGACTGTGGGGCATGGAGCTGACGGTGATCGCCTTCATCGGCATCATTCTGCTGATCGGCATCGTCAAGAAGAACGGCATCATGCTGGTGGACTTCGCGCTCGAGATGGAACGCGAACGCGCGCTCAGCGCCGCGAACGCGATCCACGAGGCGTGCCTCGCCCGCTTCCGGCCGATCATGATGACCACCTTCGCGGCGCTGCTCGGCGCCGTTCCGCTTGCCATTGCCACGGGGCCCGGCTCGGAACTGCGCCGGCCGCTCGGCATCACCATCATCGGCGGGCTGATCGTGTCGCAGGTACTGACGCTCTACACCACGCCCGTCATCTATCTCATGCTCGACAGGTTGCACCGGCGCCTGGCAGCCAACCGGAAACCCGTTCCGGCGCGAGGCGTTGCCTGAATTCATGGAGGAGCACGTACCCGGGATCAGGTTCGGGGGGTCGGGGCAGATACCCCGCCTCCGGGATCATAGGCCGAACAGCGGAGATTCCTCTGAGGGGTGCGATCCTGGTTACGGTCACAAAGCTGCCAAGGTCCTGACACAACAAGCCTTTCAGTCAGCAACCGTTCACAAGGAGATGCTAGCGTGGCGTGCGGGCTGCCGCTGGCCTTACGGCGAATCTGGTAGGGACGCTCGGAACCGAAGCTACCGTTGCATCGTAGATCTTGTGCCTTTTTGCCAGTCCGGAGCCTGCGGGTGGTTGGCCGGCTGCAGTGGTGGGCGGTAAGGGCGCGCCGACAGAGCGGATTGGGTGACGCGGGGACGAAACATGCGGGTGTGGAGACGAGGGGCAGGCCTGCTGGCGCTCGCTGCCGTGCTGGTGCCGGCAGGATCGGGAGCGCGGGCGGACGAACTGCTGGTGATGCCCTACGCCTGCGCCATGGTGGGGGGGCAGCCCGTGCTCACGCCCGGCCCGGAGCAGAGCCACCACATCATCGGCCCGCGCGACCAGCGCAAGTTCAACGCCTGCTCGCCCGTCAATCGGGACATGTGCAGGCAGTGGACCGTACACCGCTTCGACCTCGACTGCGACGGCGCCCGCGTCCCGTGGGTCTCGGTGGTGGCGGCTACCAACGAGGGCACCCGCCGCGCCTGGCTGCTCGACGGGCGTCTCGTGCTGCGCATGGGCCCCCAGTGGAGTCTGCGGCCCGATGACCCATGCGCGCGCGAGGCCGACCCGGACGACCGCGCTGGCTACCGGCGCATGAGGCGCTACTGCTCGGACCAGCTGGCGCTGGCCCCCCCGGCGGTAGTGGAGATGCCGTTCGGCTACGCGCCGATGCTCGGCATCGACGGGATCTTCGTGAAGACCGCGCCTGGCGCGGGCAGCGGCCCGCCGCCGCTCCCGCCCGTATCTGCCGCGCCGCCGATGCCGAGGTCGGCCGTCGCCGGACCGCTGCACGAGCTCTTCCCGTCATCAGAGTTGCCCGCGGCGGGGGTGCATCAAGAGCCCGCATCCAGGGAGCCGCCGGTCAAGACCGCACCGGCGGTCCCACCGCCGCCAGCGGCCGCGGCCGCGCCTCAGCCGGCGCCCAAAGTTGCCGCCCCGCCACCGGTCGCCGCGGCGCCGCCACCGGCCGTCGAGCCGCCGAGGGCGGCACCGCCGGCTCCCGCCAGGGCGGTAGCCACTGCCGAAGCGCCGAAGCCCCCGCCGGCGGAGGTCAAGCCGGCGCCTCCCGGCCCCAATCTTGGCCCAAGGCCCATTGCGCCGCCCAAACCGGCGCCAGCTGCGACAACATCGCCCGCCCCGCCGACCACCGCTACTGAGAACGCTAAAGCTTCCGGCTCAGGAACGGAGACAAGTGGCGCGCCGGCCAAGGACGCACCTCGCGGCGCGGCGTCGGGGCCAAACGACGGCGGCTTCGGTGTAAGCCTCCTCGGTGTGTTTCGGGCCACCACCACCGGCGCCATCGTGGCCTTCGCCGGTTTGGCGCTGGGCTTGCTCACCGCCTTCGGGCTGGCACGCCGGCGCGAGCACGCCCACGACGCCCGCCGGCGCCCGCGCGACCTCTCCGCCGTGTCGTTCGACGGCCGGCGCCCGAAGCCTGCGGCCCGCGTGACAAGCCCCCGCGGGACACTGGTGCCGAATGCGGCGCCCCCGGCCCAGGCGCCGGCGCCCGCGCAGACCGCCGCGTCGAGCCCGCTCGCCGGGATGGGCGACCGCATGCCGCGCACCAGGACCGAAGCCATGCAGGTGCTCGGCATGGGCGTGGCGCCGAGCGCGACCGAGGCAGCGCTCAAGAAGATCGTCGACGGCCTGCGGCAAAGCTGGCATCCCGACCTCGCCAAGGACGATGCCGACCGGGCCCTGCGCGAACTGCGCTGCCGGCAGATCAACGTGGCGTGGGACCTGCTGCGGGGCCAGCGCGCGGAGGTGTGAGCGGGTTGGGACCTTCGGTCGGCGGGCCCAGCCTCCTCGCGTCCAAGGTCGCGAGGACGGGGTCAGACCCCTCGCCTCGACCTCAGCGCAAATCTCGATCCAGATGTCGAGGGGTCTGACCCCGCTTCTACCACGGTGGAGATTCCGAGTTCAGGTCGAGGCGAGGCGCTGCCCCAGGCTCAAAGTTGAGCCACCGCGTCCGGATACGCGGCTGCCTTCCGGCACAGATCGGCGACGCGCTGCTCGGCCAGGGCAATGTCCGCCTCTGCGCCTACAGTCACGAAGGGGTCGGTATAGCAGCGCCAGAGATAGCGGCCATCGACCTTCACGACCGAGCCAACGGCAAAATGCGGGTCCCGCTCGAAAAAGAAATTCACGACTCCGGTATGAGGACACAGCCGCTTTGACAGCATCTCGAACTCTCCAGAGTTTTCCGCCCCCGTTCCTCGTCCCAGTCCTCGATCATGATGACCGCTACTGTAGCTGCAGATGCGGCGCGCCCGCAGCAACAAATGCGGCGTCGCTGATAAAGTTTCGTTGAAGGCGCTAAAGCGCCGCCATAGTCTGTGCACTGCACCATCCCGACCACCGCGGCCCGGTCGGGCATCTCGCTATGCGGTCACGATGGCATTTTTGCGCCGTACCCGTACGGCCTGACGAAGTTAACCACAAACGCGACGAAACGGGGCGTGACGGCATTGGCGGGCAGCAGAGAACCGCCCGGGCAGGCTGGACATTGTGTTGCGGCTGGGGTGTGTTGGACCCGCCTCGAACGGCATGACGGTCCGACGAGGGCGGCGCGGCCGGCGCTGCCGCCACAATGCCGCCGAAGAGTTCACGGGCTGTTCATCGCACGGTCACCACACACGCCGTCCATGAGCTCGATTCATCAGCTTGCCACTATCGAAGGAGCCAACGTGAAAAAGCTCTTGCTCATCGCTCCGCTCGGCGCCGCGCTCCTGGCTCTGCCCGCCCTTGCCGAGGATACCGGCCCTGCCCTGGAGCAGTTCCGCGCCGCCTACGAGTCCGGCACGGGCCTCGCCTATGTCGTGATCGCGGACGAAAAGGGCGAGCGCGTCTACCGCTACGGCGACGCCTCGCGCGAGGCCGCCAGGAAGGACAAGCGCGGCTTCATGCTGTTCACCTGCGCGGCGCCGCACGTGTTCGACACCGACCGCATCTCGCATCGCGTCGCCC
>DATBKR010000565.1:0-4151 GCA_036555805.1 Hyphomicrobiaceae bacterium
CTCCGAGACCCCGCGCGGCATGGTGGAAAGGTCTATCCAAGCGCCGGGCGGCCGTCGGAGACGACCGAGCAGGGCGTTCTTCGTGCCCCTCGCGATAAGGTCAGAGGCCACCGGGCGCGAGCCGGGACGCCCTGCTCCTCCTCATCTCCTCGGGCGGTGAAACCGCGGCGAGGTTCTTCGTGTCGGAGCCCTGCGCCCCACTCTGCGCCCCCGGCCCTGGTCGGACCGAGAACGCGAGCAGCGGTCCGAACGTGGATCTCGGCCAAGTTCGACTCGCCTCACGAGGTCCCGGACAGCCTCGCCTTCGGCTCGGCTTCCGGGATGACAGGTGCTAGGATGGCCCCCATGCCCAAGCTCGATCCCAACCGCCCGTTCATTCCCGTCCGCATCGCCGTGCTCACGGTGTCGGACACGCGCGCGCCGGCCGACGACACGTCGGGGGACACGCTGGCCCAGATGATCCAGGCGGCCGGCCACGAGCTGGCCGCGCGCGCCATCGTCAAGGACGACGTCGAGGCGATCCGCGCGCAGGTGCGGACGTGGATCGCGGATCAGAGCGTCGACGTGGTCATCACCACGGGGGGTACCGGGTTCACCGGGCGCGACGTGACGCCGGAAGCGGTGAAGCCGCTGTTCGAGAAGGAGGTGGAGGGCTTCTCCACCGTCTTCCACATGATCTCGTTCGAGAAGGTGGGAACCTCCACGATCCAGTCGCGCGCCTGCGCGGGCGTCGCCCGGGGCACCTACATCTTCTGCCTGCCAGGCTCGCCGGGCGCCTGCAGGGACGCGTGGAACGGCATCCTGGTGCACCAGCTCGACAACCGGCACCGGCCCTGCAATTTCGTCGAGATCATGCCGCGGCTGGAGGAGCACCGGCGCGCCGGTCAGCGCGGGGGCTGACGGCGTGTCGCTGTTCAAACTGCGCATCGAGGCTCCCGACCTGGAGGCGGGACGGGGCGCGTCCGACACACTCGAACGCCTGCACCCGGCGCCGCTCGCGCTGACGCTGTTCGAGCATGGGCCGCCCCGCTTCGCCGTCGAGGCCTACTACGATCGACGGCCGGAGCTGGGCGAGATCGGGCTGCTGCTTGCGGAGCGCGACGCGGACCTCGGGGTGCCCGCGGTTGAGGAGGTGCCCGAGCAGAACTGGGTGGCGCTGTCGCAGGCCGCGCTGCCGCCAATCGCAGCCGAACGGCTCATCGTGCACGGCAGCCACGACCGCCACCGCTTCGCCATGCGGCGGCTGGCCTTGGAGATCGAGGCGGGCGAGGCGTTCGGCAGCGGGCACAACGCCACCACCGCGCTGTGCCTGGAGGCGCTCGACGCGCTGGCGCGGCACCGCCGGCTGCGGCGCGTGCTCGACCTCGGATGCGGCAGCGGCGTCCTCGGCATCGCCGCCGCGCGTGTGGCGCCGACGGCGTGCGTCCTGGCAACCGACAACGATCCGGTCGCGGTGGCGATCGCGGCAGCGAATGCGCGGCTCAACCGCGTGGGGCGGCGCGTGCGTGTGCTGCAGGCCGCCGGCTTTGCGCATCCAGCGCTGCGCCGTCCCGGGTCGTTCGATCTCGTGCTCGCCAACATCCTGCCGGGGCCGCTGGCCGCGCTGGCGTTGGCGATGCGCAGGGCGCTCAGGAGCGGAGGCGTTGCCGTGCTGTCCGGTCTCCTCGACCACCAGGCGCGCGGGGTCGCGGCGGCGTACGGCGCCGCGGGCTTCTGCCTGGTCCGCCGGCTGCGGCGAGCCGGCTGGACGGCGCTGACGGTTACCAGGCGCTGACCGGCCGGCAGCCCTCGCTACACCCTCACCGCAAGCCCTTGCCATCGCGAGCCGGTGAGAGGAGAATTGGGTTCGAGAGGTGTCAAGACCTGCCGTTCACGTGCCGGCCATGCCGCTGCACCGACGAAAAGGAGGATGACGCCATGCACACCACCCAGATTGAAGACTACGCGCGCCGGCTTCTGGAAGCCCACGGCGAGAAGGCCACGGCTGAGGCTGCCCAGAAGGCCGTGGCTTTCGAAAAGGCGGGCGACAAAGCGCAGGCCCAAACCTGGAGGCAGATCGAGGCGGCCCTGCTGGTGATGCGCGGAGCGCGCCAGGGCTGACCGCGCCGTAGGTTGGGTCGAGCGGAAGCGAGACCCAACAAGCGGCAGCGAGGCCCGACAACCTGCGTCTATCAGTGTTGGGTCTGCCGCCGGCTTCCGCCGGCGTTGACCCAACCTACGACGCGGCGAAGGAGGAAAGCTCATGTTCCTCAGTTGCGCCAATGCCGAGGACGTGCTGCGGGCCATCAAGGACCGTGGCGTGCAGATGATCGACCTGCGGTTCACGGATCTGCCGGGCACGTGGCAGCACTTCTCCGTGCCGCCGGGCGCGCTGGACGCCGATGCGCTGGCCGAGGGCGTCGGCTTCGACGGCTCCTCCATCCGCGGCTTCCAGGAGATCCAGGAAAGCGACATGCTGGTGGTGCCGGACGCAGCCACGGCCTTCCTCGACCCGTTCGCCGAGGCCCCCACCCTGGTCCTCATCTGCAACGTCCGCGACCCCGTCACCGGGCAGCCCTACAGCCGCGATGCCCGCTACATCGCTCAGAAGGCCGAGACCTACCTGAACAGCACCGGCCGGGCGGAGGCCGCCTACTTCGGCCCCGAGGCGGAATTCTTCGTCTTCGACGACGTGCGCTACGGCCAGGGCATCAACTATGCCTTCCACGAGATCGACTCCCACGAGGGCATCTGGAACTCGGGCAGGAAGGAGGGGCCCAACACCGCCCACAAGCCGCGCCAGAAGGAAGGCTACTTCCCGGTGCCACCCGTCGACAGCCTGCAGGACCTGCGCACCGAGATGGTACTCACGCTGGAGTCGCTGGGCGTGAAGGTGGAGGCGCACCACCACGAGGTGGCCACCGCCGGCCAGGGCGAGATCGACATGCGCTTCACCACGCTCACGCGCATGGCCGACAACCTGATGCTCTACAAGTACGTGGTGAAGAACGTGGCGCGCAGGCACGGCATGACCGCCACCTTCATGCCCAAGCCGCTGTTCGGGGACAACGCCTCGGGCATGCACGTGCACCAGAGCCTTTGGAAAGGCGGCGCCAACCTGTTCTACGGGGAGGTGCGCTATGCCGGCCTGAGCGAGCTCGGCCGCTTCTACATCGGCGGCCTCCTCAAGCACGCCTGGGCGCTGTGCGGGCTGGTCGCACCCACCACGAATTCCTACCGGCGGCTGGTGCCGGGCTACGAGGCGCCCATCAACCTCGTCTATTCTCAGCGAAACCGGTCGGCCTGCTGCCGCATCCCCATGTATTCGCCGAGCCCGCGGGCGAAGCGCGTGGAGTTCCGCACGCCCGACCCCTCCTGCAACGGCTACCTGGCGTTCGCAGCCATGCTGATGGCGGGGCTCGATGGCATCCACAACCGCATCGACCCCGGCGACCCCATCGACAAGAACCTCTACGACCTGCCGCCGGAGGAGGCGAAGGGCGTGCGCGCGACGCCGGGCTCGCTGGGCGAGGCCCTCGATGCGCTGGAGGCGGAACACGGCTTCCTGCTCGAGGGCGGCGTGTTCACCAGGGACGTGATCGGGACCTGGCTCGCCTACAAGCGGGAGAAGGAGGTGGACGCGGTCGCCCTGCGCCCGCACCCCTACGAGTTCCACCTCTACTACGACGTTTAGGCAGGGGCGCCGCGCGGCCACGGGCACACGCGGCGGCCGGCAGACCGAAGGTTGATTGGCGGCTGGACAGGAGGGCACACGAACACGGAGGAAAGAGTCATGGCCACATTCGTCGTGCTCGGCTGCTTCACGGACCAGGGCATCCGCAGCGTCAAGGACACCGCCAAGCGGGCGGAAGCGTTCCAACAGACGGCGAAGAAGATCGGCGCGACGGTCGAGCATCTGTACTGGACGCTCGGCCAGTACGATTTCGTTGCCGTCTGCGGGGCGCCGGACGATGCGACCGCATCGGCGCTCGTATACAGTCTCGCGGCGCGCGGCAACGTCCGCACCCAGACGCTGCGGGCCTTCTCGCAGGCGGAGATCGGCGCGGTCCTGGGCAAAATGGCCTGACCGCTGCGTGCACGCGCCCAACACTGCCGGGACGGCCCGCGGCGCGCTCGACAAAAGCGCAGACGCAACGATCGTCTACTCCTCC
>DATBKR010000566.1:0-1649 GCA_036555805.1 Hyphomicrobiaceae bacterium
GGCCATCTCCAGCCACACTGACCGAGCGAGCAGAGCGAGGCGCCTTGAGCGCGCCGAGGCGCTTGTCCTCTCCGATCCGGAAGTGATGTGTGGCGAGCCCTGCATCAAGGGTACGCGCGTGCCCGTCTACCTCATCGGCGCCCTGGCCAACCCGCATGGCACAACCGAGACACGCGCGATGTATCCGTTCCTGACGGAAGAGCAAATCGAGCTGGCTGCGCTTTATGTCACCGAGCATCCGGACACGCGCCGGCCGCGGCGGATACGCTTCCCGAAGGGGACAACGACTATCCGGGGGTTCTCCAAGAAGATGCGGCTTTAGCGAGGAGGCCGGTCTTCTGCCCGGCCAGTTCAGGCTACTTATTGATGAGAACCTAAGTCCTGCAGCGGCTATCCTATTGCCGGCCTCTCCACACGCCCCGCCAGCGCCGCCGCGGCGCCTTTGAGGGCGGCTTTGGTGCCGATCAGGATGACGTACACGGGGATAGGGCTGAGATACGGCGTCATCCGCCCTTTCGCCTCGAAGGCGTGGCGGAAGGTGCCGGCGGAGAGGGCGTGCACCATCTGGGGGGCGATGCCGCCGCCGATGTAGACGCCGCCGCGGGCGCCGAAGAACAGGGCGGCATCGCCCGCAAAACGGCCGAGCCAGACGGCGAAGCGCTCCAGCGCCTCCCGGGCGCAGGCGTCGTACCCGCCGAGCGCGCGCCGCACGACCTCAGGGGCCTCCACCGGCGCCACCGTCTGGCCCGCCATCTCGGCGAGGACGTGATAGGTCTCGGCCAGTCCCGGACCCGAAACCACACCCTCCACAGAGAGCCGCTCGCGTCCTCGGGTCAGGCGCTCCAGCATCGCGAACTCGCGCGCGTCCTTGACGGCCAGGGAGGCATGGCCGCCTTCGCTCGCCAGCGCCACCCAGCCGGACGGCGACCAGACGAGCCCGGCGACGCCGAGCCCGGTTCCGGGGCCCAATACCACCTTGGGGGCGCGCTCGGCCGGTGCGCTGCCGCCGATCTGCTGCAGGTCGGAAGGGGCGAGATGGGGCAGCGCGTGCGCCAGCGCCTCGAAATCGTTGAGGAAGAGGCACTCGTCGAGACCTAGCGCGGCGCGCAGGGCCTCGCGCCGGAACGACCATGGCGAGTTGGTGAGCCTGACGGTCTCGCCGACAACCGGGCCCGCCACCGCTATCGCGGCCGCGCTCGGCCGCTCGGCAACCCCCTGCAGGTAGCTCTCCGCGACGGCCTCGAGCGAGGGAAACCCATCGCGGCGCAGGCTGACGGCGTTTGCAAGCTCGAGCGTATCGAGATCGGCGATGGCGAGACGCGCGTTGGTGCCGCCGATGTCGGCAACGAGGGCCTTGCGTGGCGCCGCGCGCGGCGGACTGGTGGAACTCGCGATGGCCATGCGGGCGCGCAATCCCTGGCGAGAGATCCTCACGGGCCATGACCCCGTGCGCAGGGCCCGGCCGATGCCGCCGACATCGGCGACCTGCCGGCCCCATAGCACCGGCACGCCGCGGTCGACAACCTCATCGGGCGGCAGATATAGGCGGTCGCTGCGTCCACCAGCCGGGTAGCCGGGCAAGGTGTGCCCTCCCGCGGCGGCCAGAAAGTGATTTGGCCACAATGGGCGCGTAGACTTCGGAGCATGGC
>DATBKR010000567.1:0-28201 GCA_036555805.1 Hyphomicrobiaceae bacterium
GTGGCATGCGCACGAGCTGCTCTACGGCTACCTGCCCGCGATCGTCGCCGGCTTTCTGCTTACCGCCGTGCCCAACTGGACGGGGCGTCTCCCGGTCACAGGCAGGCCGCTGCTCGGGCTTCTGCTGATCTGGGTCGCCGGCCGCCTTGCCGTCGCCGGCTCGGCCTGGATCGGCCGGCCCTGGGCTGCCAGCGTCGATCTTCTGTTCCTCGCGGCGGTGGCGGCCGTCGTGTTCCGCGAGATCGTGGCCGCGCGCAACCTGCACAACCTCAAGGTGCTCTTCGTCGTCGGCCTGCTGCTCGTCGGCAACGCCATCTTTCATGCGGAAAGCGCGCTGGCGAGCGGAAGGGGCTATGGCACGCGCATCGGTATCGCCGCCGCGGTCCTGCTGATCTCCTTGATCGGCGGGCGCATCGTTCCAAGCTTCACCCGCAACTGGCTGGTGCGCGAGCGGCCGGGCTCCCTGCCGCAGCCGTTCGACCGCTTCGATGTCGCCGCCCTGGTCGCCGGAGCGGTGGCGCTCACGTTCTGGATCGCAATCCCCGAGGGCGGCGCGACGGCTGCGGCGGCCGTCGTGGCGGGACTGCTGCACGCGCTGCGGCTCGCCCGGTGGCGTGGCTACCGCACGGCCGCCGAGCCCCTCGTCCTGGTGCTCCACGTCGCCTACCTGTTCGTGCCGCTTGGATTCCTCCTCGTAGCCGCCGGCATCGCGTTTCCCGCGTACCTCACCGCCTCGGGGGCGCTGCACGGCTGGACGGCCGGTGCCGTCGGCCTGATGACGCTCGCCGTCGTGACGCGGGCGAGCCTTGGGCATACCGGCCGGCCGCTCACCGCCACAGCGCCGACCCTGCTCGTCTACGTCGCAGCCCTCGTCGCCGCACTGGCACGCATCGGCTCCGCGTTCGGCTGGCAACGGGACCTGCTGTTGCACACTTCAGCAACGGCCTGGGTGATCGCCTTCGCCGGCTTTGCTATCGTCTATTGGCCGCTGCTCATGCGCCCGCGCCGGGAGATCGCGCGAGACGCGGCGAGACACTCGGGGGCCGGCGGGATGCAGGCGTGACCAGGAACGAGCCGATACGAACCGACCTCGAGGCGGTGAAACTCGGGGCGATCCTGAAGTCGGCGGTCGCCGCGATCGTCACCATCGACAGCCGCGGGCGGATCGAGAGCGTCAACCCTGCAGCCGAGCAGATGTTCGGCTACGCAGCTGGCGAGCTCATGGGCCGCAACGTCAGCATGTTGATGCCCGAGCCCTATCGCAGCCAGCACGACACCTACCTGGCCAAGTATCTCGCCACCGGTCGTCGCCGGATCATCGGCATCGGCCGGGAGGTCGCCGGCCTGCGCAAGGACGGCAGCACGTTCCCGATGCATCTCTCGGTCGGCGAGTTCAAGGTCGGGGAGACCCGCTACTTCACCGGCACCATTCTCGACTTGAGCGCCCAGCGCGCCGCCGAGCAGCGCTTCGAGCGTGAACAGGCGCTGTTCCGATCGATCTTCGAAAGCCTTCCCGACCCGCTCGTGATCTGCGATACGGCCGGTGCGATCCGTCTCGTCAACCCGTCCTTCACCAAGGTGTTCGGCTTCACCGAGCCTGAAGTGCTCGGCGAAAACATCGGTCGCCTGTTCGAGCGGACGGAGGATGCACAGCTGTTCCTGCGCGCCGATCCTGCAGCTCCGGCTGCTCCCGGCAAGCACCGGGCGGGGCGGTTCCGCCGCAAGTCGGGCGAGTCGTTCCCTGCCACCACCGTGCAGGCCGCCATCGTCGGCAGCAGCGGCAGCCGGCTTGGACGGCTCGTTCTCGTCCACGACGCCACCGCCGAGCGGCAGCAGGAGGCGCTCCTGCTGCAGGCTCAGCGCATGGAGGCGGTGGGCCAGCTCACCGGCGGGGTCGCCCACGACTTCAACAATCTGCTGACCGTCATTCTCGGCAATCTGGAGCTGCTCGAGCCGAAGCTGGCCGACGCGTTGTCGCAGTCGCTGGCCGGCGAGGCGCGGGAGGCCGCCGAGATGGGGGCGCGCCTCACGGACCGCCTGCTCACCTTCGCGCGGCGGCAGCGGCTCGAGACCCAGAGCATCAACCTCAACGAGTTCGTCCTGGGTCTGACCGAGCTCTTGCGCCGGACCATCGGCACGCCAATCGATCTGTCCACCGCGCTCGCCCCCGACCTCTGGCCCACCGTGGCCGACCCGGGCCAGGTCGAAAGCGCAGTGGTGAACCTTGTGATCAACGCGCGCGATGCCATGCCCAACGGCGGCCGGCTGGTGATCGAGACGTTCAATGCCACCCTCGATGCCGGCGACATCGCCAGCGTGCCCGGCATGGCCGCCGGCGACTATGTCGTGCTGTCCGTCGCCGATACCGGCCACGGCATGGCGCCGGAGGTACGCGCGCACGCGTTCGAGCCGTTCTTCACCACCAAGCCGGCCGGCAAGGGCAGCGGGCTAGGCCTCGCCACGATCTACGGCTTCGCGCGCCAGTCGGGCGGCAACGTCACCATCTACAGCGAGCTCGGCAACGGCACCACCGTCAATCTCTACCTGCCGCGCGACGGACGGGACACGGAGGAAGAGGTTGCCCCGCCGGCAGCGTCGGAGGTGCATGCCGGCAGCGGCGAGACGGTGCTCATCGTCGAGGACGACGATCGGGTCCGCCGGCTGACGGCGAGACGCCTCGCGGACCTCGGGTATCGCGTACTGGAGGCGGGTCATGGTGCCGAAGCTCTGGCCATTCTGGCCGAAACGCACGATGTCGACATCGTATTCTCCGATCTCGTCATGCCCGGCGGCATGTCGGGCTTCGATCTGGCACGGCAGGTGCGCGAGCGCTGGCCGCGGGCGCGGGTCATCCTGACATCCGGCTACTCCGCCGGCCTGGTGAACCAGGCGGATATCGCTCAGCTCGACCTGCACCTAATGCGCAAGCCCTACCGCCAGGCCGAGCTTGCCCGCGTGTTCCGCGCGGCGCTCGCCGATCGCCCTCGGCCGACAGGGTCAGCGAGCTGAGCCGATTGTCGCGGCAAAGCAGTATCCGACGCCGCGTACGCTCTTGATCAGCCTGGGGTGCTCGGGATCGGCCTCGATCTTCCGCCGCAGGCGCATGACCAGGTTGTCGATGCTGCGGTCCGTCGGCGTCCAATCGTGCCCGCGCAGCAGGTCCATGATCTGGTCGCGCGACAGCACACGGTTGGCGTGGGTCGCAAACACCTTGAGCAGGTCGAACTCGCTGGTGGTAAGCTCGCAGGCTGCGCCGGCAGCCGACCTGAGCTCCCGCTTGGAAACATCCAGGACCCATCCCTCGAAGGCCAGCGTACCCTCGCTGCCCGGTACGCTGGCCCCGGCGACACGCTGGCCGCTGGAGACCGTACGGCGCAGCACCGCCCGCACGCGCGCCACAACCTCGCGCAGCTGAAACGGCTTCGTAATGTAATCGTCGGCCCCGAGCTCCAGACCCACGACCCGGTCGATGGTGTCGCCCTTGCCCGTCACCATGATGATCGGCACCGCCGATCGTGCGCGGATCTCGCGGCCGACGGCGAAGCCGTCGCCGTCGGGCAGCTGGAGGTCGAGCGTAACGAGATCGAACGTGCCGGCAGCCAGGCGTTCCATTGCCTCGGCCCCTGAGCCGGCCTCGCTGACGCGAAAACCTTCGCCCTCGAAACAGCGGCGCAGCAGAAGTCGGACCTTGGCATCGTCCTCAACGATCAGGATGTGAGGCAGCGACGGCTTGACCATAACGGTTTCACACTGCGGTATAGAGCCTGCCCGGGCGGGCACGGCCGCGATGCCGACATTCCCTTACATACCACGACAAGCCGAAGATCGCCGCAAGGCAAGCGGGTGTTTCGATCGCCTGCATGTCGCAGGATGCCCCGGCGCTATGGTCCGCACCCTGCTCGAATGCCGCCTTCCATGCAGACTGCAGGCCGAATGGAATCACGCTCATGCCCGCCGTCGACAGGACTGATCCATATCAAGGCGGACGGCCCCGGCGACCGCAACTATCGTGCCGGGCCGTGCGGATGGCGGTTGGGACCATGGAAAGTGCGGGCAAAATTCGACTGGTCGTGGGGCTGTTCGGCACAGCGAAGGAGCTCCCCTCGGCTCTTGCCGCGCTCGGCGCCCAACGCCTGCTGCCCGCCCGGATCAACGTGGTTGCGCAGGCCGATGCGCTCGAAGGAGCCCTCGCCGGCTGGTGGAAGCGGCGGCAGCCGTTTGCCAACTGGATCGTGTGCCGATCGGCCGGCGGCGCGGTCCCCTGGGCGATTGCCCCGGCCGCACCGGATGGGACGGCGTCGACCACGGCCGTAGACGATGCTCGCGCCCTCCTTGAATTCCCGCACTGGGCGCTGCGGCGACAGGCGCAACGGCTGCACCGCTGCCTGGAGCAGGGAGGAGCGCTGCTGCTGGTCGAGCCCGACACCGAAGCCGAGGAGCGGGCTGCATGCACGGCACTCCTGCGTTGTGCTTCCGGGGGCGTCCAGACCCACGAGATCGCCAGGCCGCGGGAACGCTGAAGCGGCTCGATGATGGCGACGATGCCGGGTGCGGCGTTGGCCCGGCCGGACCTTGCGGGCAGGAGCCCGGCTCCGGCGGGCGCCCCGCCTCTGCAGGCCAGCGTTTTTCCGCTGGTGTATCGGGTATAGCACCGATATCGCATGCTGCCTCACGCAATGAGACTGAGCCGGAGAGGCGCGTAGTGCGCCCCGAAGATGAGGCTTGGGAGCGTCATGACGCACACGGGTTCAGCGCCGCACCCCGCAGGAGCGTGGGGCACGAGCTGGTGGCAGAGCATGCTGCTCGGGCTCGTGTTCATGATCGCAGGACTGTTCATGCTGCAGAACGCCGTCCTGGCGACAGTGGTGAGCGCAATCGTCTTCGGCATCGCCCTGCTGATTGCCGGTGGCTTCGAGATCGCGCAGGCGTTCTGGGCAGAGCATTGGAGTGGGGTCTTGTGGAGACTGCTCGTCGGGGCCCTTTACGTCGTCGGCGGCGCCATCCTCGTCGCCGATCCGCTGGCGGCCTCAGTCCTGCTGACCCTTGCGTTCGCGGCGGCCCTCATTGCATCCGGCATCATGAGGATCTACCTGGCCCTTGCGCACTGGGACCGCTTCGGCTGGCTGTTGTTCGCCTCGGGCGTTGTCGGCGTGTTGGCCGGCCTCGTGATCGTGCTCAAATGGCCGCTCAGCGGCTTGTGGGTGCTCGGGCTGGTGGTTGGAATCGACCTTTTCTTTCACGGAGCATGGTGGCTGGCGTCCGGCTGGACGGCGAGAGCGTCCAGGCCCGCATGAGCTCGCTTCTTAGCGTTCCGCTCCTTCCGTTTGCATGGGCGATGGTCCGCTCGGCCCGCTGAACAGCCTCAAGCGTGAGCGGACCACCTGCTTCACCGACTCCACTGCGAACGGCAGGATCTTGTATGGGACCCCCTTCGGCAAGTCGGGAGCCTCGTCCTGTATTTCCGAACCCGTTCCGATGTCGCCGATCTCTCCCTCCACAGGATGTCGGGGTTGATTGACTTGAGGACACATTGCTTTGATGCAAAACGGTGCACGAGCTTAGGCGTTGCTGCCGGAACCCGTTGGCCCGTGGAAATTGCCGCAAAAACACGCGGATCGGAGCAAAAGAGCTAAAGCCGGCCTTCGGTGGATGTGGCTGCTTGGCCGCTACCCAATCGCAGCCGGCACAAGAATGCGCCGGCTCAACCAGCTCGGCCCTTTTCCCGGCGACAGGCGCCGCCGGGGGACGATTGCTGCAGTTTGCGATGCGGCTCGGATTTGGAGGCTTGATCACCGATGGCTGGTCGGATCGAAGACTACGCGCTGATCGGAGACTGCGAGACGGCCGCGCTCGTCTCGCGGGACGGCTCGGTCGACTGGCTCTGCTGGCCCCGCTTCGACTCCGGAGCGTGCTTTGCCGCCCTGCTGGGCGACGCGAACAACGGCCGCTGGCAGATCGCGCCGGCTGTGGCGTCGGGAGGCTCCACGAACGTACGCGTCCAGCGCCGCTACCTGCCGGACACGCTGATTCTCGAAACCGAGTTCGTCACCGCCGATGGCAGCTCGGCCGTCCTGGTCGACTTCATGCCGTTGCGCGAGGGTCGGCTCTCGTCGCATCTCGTCCGCCTGGTGGTGGGCAAGCGCGGCACAATGCCGATGCGCACGGAGCTGATCGTCCGCTTCGGTTACGGCGGCTGGATACCCTGGGTGACACAGAACGACGCCGGCGAGCTCCTGGCAATTGCGGGTCCGGACCTGATCGTACTGCGTACGCCGGTCGAGCTTCGGGGCGAGGAGTTCACCACCGTCGGGGATTTCACGGTCTCCGCCGGACAGCAGGTGCCGTTCGTCCTCAGCTATGGGCTGTCCCACATCCCGCTTCCCGAGCCGGTGGACGCCGTGGCGGCGCTGCGCTCGACCGAACAATACTGGCGCTCGTGGGCCAGCAAGCGGCGAGGCGCCGAGCACCCCGACGGGGTCGTCACGCGTTCGCTCATCACGTTGAAGGCGCTGACCTATGCACCCACGGGCGGTATCGTCGCGGCACCGACCACGTCGCTGCCTGAGCAGCTGGGCGGGCAGCGCAACTGGGACTATCGCTTCTGCTGGCTGCGTGACGCCACGCTGACGCTGCTCGCGTTCATGAACGCCGGGTATTACGAGGAGGCGCGGGCATGGCGGGACTGGTTGCTGCGCGCCGCCGCCGGAAGCCCGGCCGACATCCAGATCATGTATGGGGTGGCGGGCGAGCGGTGGCTGGGCGAGCGCGAGATCCCGTGGCTCGACGGCTACGAGAGCTCGAGGCCGGTGCGCGTCGGCAACGCTGCCGCCGACCAGCTTCAGCTCGACGTGTACGGCGAGGTGGCGGACGCTCTCCACCACGCGCGGGTCGGCGGCATCCAGCATCTCGGGGCGGCGTGGGAGTTCGGCCGTGCACTGCTTGCGCATCTGGAGACCATGTGGCGCAACCCCGACGAGGGCATCTGGGAGGTACGCGGCGGGCGCCGACACTTCACCTATTCCAAGGTGATGGCGTGGGTCGCATTCGACCGCGTCATCAAGGATGCGGAGATGTTCGGGCTGCGCGGGCCTGTGGACCGGTGGCGGCGGGTGCGCGCAGAGATCCACGAGGAGGTGTGCCGGCGGGCCTTCAACCCGGCTCTCGGCGCGTTCGCCCAGGCGTACGAAAGCGACCAGGTGGACGCCAGCGCGCTGCTGATCCCGCAGGTCGGCTTCCTGCCGCCCGGCGATGAGCGCGTGCTGGGCACCATCCGGGCCGTCGAGCAGAAACTGCTGCGCGGCGGGTTCGTGCTCAGATACGACACGGGCGCGGCGGATGACGGCCTGCCGCCCGGCGAGGGCGCCTTCATCCCCTGCAGCTTCTGGCTTGCCGACGCCTACGTCCTCACCGGACGACTGGAGGACGCGCAGTGCCTGTTCGAGCGCCTGGTCGGCTTGTGCAACGACGTGGGTCTCCTGGCCGAGGAGTACGACTACGGCGCTTGCCGCGCCGTCGGCAACTTCCCCCAAGCCTTCTCCCACATCGCGCTGGTAAATACGGCGTACAACATTGCAGCCACGAGGAAGCCGTGCGAGCAGCGTTCCGGCAACCCGATCGCTGCCGGGGCAGCCGGCGCCGATGACGACGAGGTCGTCGAGGTCCTCATCGGGCAAGGCGGCGCGACCACCCGATCGGCCAGCTGATGACCGGACTCCGCGGACACGCGTCGGGCGGGGTTGCCGGCTCCGGGTGGATGGCGCAGCCGGAGGTCCGGGCGAACGAGGAAAGCGGACCGCGCTTGCCAGCGGCAAGCGCCGCCGCGACGCCGCCGTCCGGCCAGAGCCTGCGCGCGCTGGACTGGCTGAACCTCCTGCTGGCTGCGCTCCTGGCGGGCTTTGGACCGTTTGTCGGCCTGCAGCTCGCCGATCAGGGCTGGATGCCGGCGAACATCGGGCTCGTCTTTACCGTGAGCGTGCTGGCCGGGCTGCTGACCCAGCTTCCCGCCGGCGAGCTCATCGACGTGGTCAAGTCGAAGCGCGTGCTGGTGGGCGCCGGCACCGCGGCTGTCACATTGGGAATATTGACGCTCGCTCTGCGGGCCGACTTCTGGTCGGTCCTCGCGGCAGCGGTCATGCAAGGCATGGCCGGGAGCATCATCGGGCCCGGGATTGCCGCCATCAGCCTGGGGCTCGTTGGTCACGACGCGCTGGCTGGTCGGCTCGGCCGCAACCAGCAATTCGCCTCCATCGGCGGCCTCACGGCAGCTGGGGCGATGGGCGTTGTCGGTTACCTCCTTTCTACCCGCGAAATCTTTCTCCTGACCGCCGCAGTGGGACTCCCGGCGCTCCTGGCGCTCGGCTGGATACGCGCGTCGGACATTCACTTCGCACGGTCGTGTGGTGCTGCCGATCTGCATCCCACGCACCCTCAGCGGGTCAATCGCACCGCTCTCCTGGGGGACCATCGCCTGCTGACCTTTGCCGTCTGCCTGTTCCTGTTTCAGCTTGCGAACGCCTCCATCCTGCCGTTGGCCGGACAGACTCTGGCGCACACCGAGCGCCAGTGGTCCCCCCTGGTCCTCTCGGCGTTTGTCGTGGCGCCACAGATCATCGTTGCCTTCCTCGCCCCGTGGGTAGGACAGAAAGCAGAAACTTGGGGGCGCCGACCGCTGCTGGCCCTCGGACTTGCAGTCCTGCCGGTTCGGTCCGCTTTCTTTGCATTGATCGCCAACCCAGCCCCGCTCGTCGTCGTGCAGATGCTGGACGGCCTGACCGGAGCCACGCTCGGCGTGCTCACGGCGCTGGTCATCGCCGACCTCACGAAAGGCACCGGCCGGTTCAATTTGGCCCAGGGGCTTGTCGGAACTGTCTCCGGCATCGGCGCCGCGATCAGCACTTCGGTATCCGGACTCATCGTCGCCAGCTACGGCCAGGCGGCCGGCTTCTTGAGCATCACGGGAGCCGGAGCGCTGGCTGTCGGAATCTTCTGGCTGTTCATGCCCGAGACGAAATCGAAAGCGCTTCCCCCCGCAGCGAGCCCGTGATCCGGCTGATCTCCCGCACGTCATCTCTGCGGCACGCCGACCAGCCGCGCAGCTCAAGCTCGCCCATCGCGCAGCCCGCTCGGCCAAGGAACGACGGCGCGCCCGGCGGCGTTTGAGACAAGAACGCGCAAATCCCAGCAAGAGAAGCAGAGCGTTTCCCAGCGTGCGCGGCTTATTTGCAAGCTCCGCGTGGGCTCGGCGAGCGCCAACCCGCAAAGCAAATTCGCAACGCAGCCCCTCTCTGCAGATTCGACGCGTCGTGAGCCGAGCCGGAAATCGCGAATGACTCCGCGCCACCCCACGGTCTTTCTAGTCGACGTGGACAACACGCTGATCGACAACGACGCGATTCAAGAGGACCTCAAGGATCACCTTGAGCGGGTCTACGGCATAGCCGCGCGCGTGCGCTACTGGAAGATACTCGAGGACCTGTTCGCGCAACTCGGCTATCGCGACTACCTCGGTGCCCTCCAGCGCTACCGCAGCGAGCACCCGCTCGAGGTCGAGCTGCTGTCGATGTCCTCCTTCCTCGTGGACTACCCTTTTGCCGACCGACTGTTCCCTGGCGCGCTCGGCGTGCTGAAGCGGCTTGGCAGCTCGGGGCTGACGGCGATCCTCTCGGACGGCGATGTCGTGTTCCAGCCGCGCAAGGTGCAGCGCGCCGGCCTGTTCGATGCGGTGGATGGACGTGTGCTGATTTATATCCACAAGGAAGAGGCGCTGGACGACGTTGAGCGCAGGTACCCCGCCGACCGCTACGTTCTCGTGGACGACAAGCCGCGGATATTGGCTGCGGTCAAGCAATCCTGGGGCGAGCGGGTCACGACCGTGTTCGCGCGGCAGGGCAGCTACGCGCACGACCCGAAGGCGATCGGCGCCCTGCCGCTGGCGGACGTGACGATCGACCGCATCGCGGACTTGCTCCGGTTCGATTTGTCGCGCCTCGGCATGGTACCGTCGCCGCGGGCGGAATCCAGCATGGAGGCCATGCGATGAAGCCGACCCGCACTCTCCACGACCTCGGCCAGAGCCTGTGGCTCGACAACGTCACTCGCGCGCTGCTGAACAGCGGTACGCTGCAGCGCTACATCGATGAGCTCGCGGTGACGGGACTCACGTCGAATCCGACCATCTTCGACCACGCCATCAAGAACAGCTCGGACTACGACGCGGATATCGCTCGGAAGGCGCACTCGGCGCGGTCGCGGGAGAGCCTCTTCTTCGAACTGGCGCTGGCGGATCTCACGCGGGCCGCGGAGCTGTTCCGGCCCACCCATGAGCGCACCGACAGGGTGGACGGATGGGTCTCGATCGAGGTCTCCCCCCTCCTCGCCCACGATACCGCCAAGACGGTGGCTGCGGCGCGCGATCTCCACGGCCGGGGCGGTGCGCCCAACCTCTTCATCAAGATCCCCGGAACCAGGGAGGGCCTGCCTGCCATCGAGGCGGCGATCTTCGAGGGCGTCCCGATCAACGTCACGTTGCTCTTCTCCCGCGAGCAGTACCTCGCGGCCGCCGAAGCCTACCTGCGCGGCGTCGAGCGGCGCATCGAGGCGGGGCTGAACCCCGCCGTCCCGTCGGTGGCCTCGCTGTTCGTCAGCCGGTGGGACGTGGCGGTCGGCGGCAAGGTCCCCGGCGAGCTCACCAATCGGCTCGGCATCGCGGTTGCGCAGCGCACCTACCGCGCGTATCGGGAGCTGCTCGCCTCGGCGCGCTTCCAGCGCGCCGCCAACGCCGGCGCCCGTGCCCAGCGGCTCCTCTGGGCCAGCACCGGCACCAAGGACCCGAAAGCCTCCGACACGCTTTACGTGGACGCTCTCGCGGCGCCTTTCACGGTCAACACCATGCCGGAGGGCACGCTCAAGGCCGTCGGAGATCACGGCAAGCCTGGTGCAGTGCTCGCCGCCGATGGGGGGAACAGCGAGACGGTTCTCGCCGGCTTCGCCAAGGCGGGCATCGACATCGGCGCCCTGGCGGGCCGGCTCCAGGACGAGGGCGCTGCCTCTTTCGTGAAGTCCTGGAAAGACTTGATGTCCTGCATCGAGACCAAGAGCACGGCGATCCGGAAGGCGAGCTGAGACAGATGGCTGCAAGCTCCCGCCAGCGCAGGCGCACGCCGGATCCCGTCGGCGAGCCGTCCGCGCAGACCCCGGCTTTGCGGACGCTCCCGGCCTGGGGCGCGCTGCAGCGGCACTACGAGAGCGTGAAGGGTCTCAATCTGCGCCAGCTCTTTGCCGAGGACCCGCAGCGCGGGGAAAGGCTGACTGCAGAAGCTGCCGGCATCTATCTCGACTACTCCAAGAACCGCATCACCGGCGAGACGGTGCCGCTGCTGGTCCGGCTTGCACAGGAGTCCGGGCTGCAGCAGCGCATCGAGGCGATGTTCCGCGGCGACAGGATCAACGTGTCCGAGAACCGCGCGGTGCTGCACGTGGCGCTGCGTGCGCCGCGCGGCGCGTCGATCATGCATGACGGCCGCAACGTGGTGCCCGACGTCCATGCGGTTCTCGACAGGATGGCGGAATTCGCCCAGCAAGTGCGCAGCGGCGGCTGGCGGGGCCACACGGGCAAGCGCATCCGCGACGTCGTCAATATCGGCATCGGCGGATCGGACCTGGGGCCGGTGATGGCCTACGAGGCGCTGAGGCACTACAGCGACCGCGCCATGACCTTCCGCTTCGTGTCCAACGTCGACGGCACGGATTTCGCCGAGGCGGCGCGCGATCTCGACCCGGCGGAGACGCTGTTCATCGTCTCCTCCAAGACCTTCACCACCCTGGAAACGATGACCAACGCGCGCACCGCGCGCGACTGGCTGCTGGCCGGCATGAAGGCAGACGAGGCCGCCATAGCCAGGCACTTCGTTGCCGTCTCGACCAATGCGCGGGAGGTTGCGAAGTTCGGCATCGACACCGCGAACATGTTCGGCTTCTGGGACTGGGTCGGTGGCCGCTACTCGATGGATTCGGCCATCGGCCTCTCCACCATGCTGGCCATCGGACCGGAGAACTTCCGGGCCATGCTGGGCGGCTTCCACGAGATGGACGAGCACTTCCGCTCCGCCCCCTTCGAGCGCAACCTGCCGGTCCTGATGGGACTGCTGGCGGTCTGGTACAACGACTTCTTCGGCGCCCAGACCGTCGCTGTGCTGCCCTACGCGCAGTATCTGAAGCGCTTTCCGGCCTATCTCCAGCAGCTGACCATGGAGAGCAACGGCAAGCACGTCACCCTCGACGGCGCCCGCGTCGACTACGACACCGGGCCGATCTACTGGGGCGAGCCCGGCACCAACGGCCAGCACTCCTTCTATCAGCTGATCCATCAGGGGACGCGACTCATCCCCTGCGATTTCATCGCCTTCGCTCGCGCCCTGAACCCGCTGGGCAGGCATCACGACATGCTGCTTGCCAACGTCTTCGCGCAAACCGAGGCGCTGGCCTTCGGCAAGACCGCCGATCAGGTCAAGGCGGAGGGGACGCCGGGCTGGCTCGTGCCGCATCGGCTGTTCGAGGGCAACCGTCCCTCCAACACCCTTCTCCTGGAGGCCCTCACTCCGGCGGCGCTGGGCAAGTTGGTCGCGCTCTACGAGCACAGCGTCTTCACTCAGGGCACCATCTGGCGCATCGACTCCTTCGACCAGTGGGGCGTGGAGCTGGGCAAGGCCCTCGCCCAGCGCATCATCCCCGAGCTGGAGAGCGCCAAGGAGCCAGAGCTTCATCACGACAGCTCCACGAATGCGCTGATCCGGCGCTACCGCAAGCTCAAAGGACGCTGACACATGCAACTGGGAATGGTCGGCCTCGGCCGCATGGGAGCCAACATGGTGCGCCGCCTCTTGAAGGGCGGCCATCAGTGCGTGGTGTTCAACCGGTCCGCGAAGCC
Source organism: Hyphomicrobiaceae bacterium (assembly GCA_036555805.1). GTDB lineage: Bacteria > Pseudomonadota > Alphaproteobacteria > Rhizobiales > Hyphomicrobiaceae > AWTP1-13. Next base: position 12,926 of record DATBKR010000567.1, read on the forward strand.
GGTTGCCGAGGCGGTGAAGGAGGGCGCCGTGGGCACCGGCTCGCTCGCCGAGCTCGCCGAGAAGCTCGCGAAGCCGCGCGCGGTCTGGCTCATGGTGCCGGTGGCCGCAGTGGAGCAGACCATCGCCCAGCTGCTGCCCCATCTCAACCACGGCGACATCCTGATCGACGGCGGCAACTCCTACTACATCGACGATATCCGGCGGTCGAAGGAGCTGCGTCCCAAGGATATCCACTATGTGGACGTCGGCACCAGCGGCGGCATCTGGGGCCTGGAGCGCGGCTACTGCATGATGATCGGCGGCGAGACCCATGCGGTGAAGCGCCTCGACCCGATCTTCGCCACCCTGGCACCGGGTCGGGGCGGCATTCCGCGCACGCCGGGACGCGAGAAGGCCGGGGGAACCGCCGAGCTGGGCTACCTGCACTGCGGCCCGAGCGGCGCCGGCCATTTCGTCAAGATGGTGCACAACGGGATCGAGTACGGCGTGATGGCCGCCTACGCCGAGGGCCTGGCGGTCCTGAAGGCGGCCAATATCGGCAAGCAGAGAAACGTCGTCGACGCCGAGACCGCTCCTCTGCGCGATCGCGAGCACTACGAGTACGATTTCGATCTCCCCGACGTCGCGGAGGTCTGGCGGCGCGGCAGCGTGATCGCGTCCTGGCTGCTCGATCTCACAGCGGCCGCCCTGATCCAGGATCCCCAGCTGTCGAAGTTTGCAGGGCGCGTGTCCGACTCCGGCGAGGGCCGCTGGACGCTCAAAGCCGCAATCGACGAGGGGGTGCCCGCCCACGTGCTGTCTTCGGCACTCTACGAGCGGTTCAGCTCGCGCGGCGAGGCCGACTTCGCCGACAAGCTGCTGTCGGCCATGCGCTACGAGTTCGGCGGGCACCTCGAGAAGCACGCCGCATCTTAGCCTGTTGGGGCGGCGAGGGATCGGGACTGAGCGAAAGGGGGGGCTGCAACGGAGGTCAAACGGCATGACCATGACCAGCGCGGAGCTTGACGAGCTGGCGATCAACACGATCCGCACGCTCTCCATCGACGCGGTCCAGAAGGCGAAATCGGGCCACCCCGGCACGCCCATGGCGCTCGCCCCGCTGGTCTACACGCTGTGGAACCGGGTCATGCGCTTCGATCCCAAGGACCCGATCTGGCCCAATCGCGACCGCTTTGTCCTGTCGAACGGCCACGCCTCGATGCTGCTGTGGTCGGTCCTGTACCTGACGGGCACCCGGGCGGTGAACGCCGCGTATGAGCGCCTCGGCCAGCCTTCGGTCACGCTCGACGATATCCGCCGCTTCCGCCAGCTCGACAGCAAGGCGCCGGGGCATCCGGAGTACCACTGGGTGTCGGGGGTGGAGACGACGACCGGTCCGCTGGGGCAGGGCATCGCCACCAGCGTCGGCATGGCGATCGCGCGCAAGTGGCTGGCCAGCCGCTACAACCGGCTTGGCTTCGAGGTCTTCGACTACAACATTTATGCCATCTGCGGCGACGGCGACTTGATGGAAGGCGTCGGCTCCGAAGCCGCATCGCTGGCCGGGCACCTCGGCCTCGACGATCTCTGCTGGATCTATGACAACAACCACATCACCATCGAAGGCAAGACGCGCATCACATTCACCGAGGACGTCGCGGCGCGCTTTCTCGCCTATCACTGGAACGTGCTGCGGGTCGGCGATGCCAATGATATCGAGCGCATCGAGGATGCGCTGGCCGTCTTCCGCGAGACCGAGGGCCGCCCCACGCTGATCATTCTGGACAGTCACATAGGCTACGGCTCGCCGCACAAGGTCGATACGGCCGCCGCCCACGGCGAGCCGCTGGGCGAGGATGAGGTCCGGCTGGTCAAGCGTGCCTACGGCTGGCCGGAGGACGCCAAGTTCCTCGTGCCCGACGGCGTCATGGACCATTTCGAAGCCGGCGTCGGTGTGCGGGGCGCCGAGGCGCGGCGCCGCTGGACGACGCTCTTTGCCGCCTACCGTGGCGAATTTCCTGAGCTCGCCACCGAGATCGACCAGATGCAGCGGCGCGAGCTGCCCTCGGGCTGGGACCGCAACCTGCCAAGCTTCCCGCCGGACCCCAAGGGCATCGCCGGCCGCGAGGCCTCGGGCACGGTGCTGAACGTGCTCGCCCAGAACATTCCCTGGTTCCTGGGCGGCTCGGCGGACCTCGGTACGTCCAACAAGACGCTGCTGAAGTTCGAAGGCGCGGGCGACTTCGAAGCCAGGACGCCCGGTGGCCGCAATCTCCACTTCGGCATCCGCGAGCACGCCATGGCGGCCATCGTCAACGGCCTGTCCCTCTCCAAGCTGCGCGCGTTCGGCGCCACCTTCGTCATTTTCAGCGACTACGCGCGGCCTGCCATTCGCCTCTCAGCCCTCATGGAGCTTCCAACCGTCTTCGTCTTCACCCACGACGCCATGGGCGACGGCGAGGACGGGCCGACGCACCAGCCGGTCGAGCAGCTCGTCTCCCTGCGCGCCATCCCCGGCCTCGTCGTCCTCAGGCCCGCCGACGCCAACGAGGTCGTCGAGGCCTATCGCTACGTCATGCAGCTGCGCCACCAGCCGGCGGTGCTCGCGCTCTCGCGCCAGCCTCTGCCGACCTTCGACCGCCGCAAATATGCCCCGGCCAGCGGGCTCGCGCGTGGCGCCTATGTCATGGCCGAGAGCCCGGGGGGGACGCCTCAGATCATCCTCATCGCCTCCGGCAGCGAGGTCGCTCTGGCCGTCGGCGCATACGAGGCGCTCACGTCGCAGGGCGTTCGTGCCCGTGTCGTCTCCATGCCCTCGTGGGACATCTTCGAAGCCCAGGCGCAGTCTTATCGCAAAGAGGTGCTGCCGCCCGAGATCAAGGCCCGCCTCGCCATCGAGCAGGGCTCGGTGCTGGGATGGGACCGGTACGTGGGGCCCGAAGGCCGGGTCATCGGCATGAAGACCTTCGGCGCCTCGGCGCCGCTCAAGGAGCTGCAGCGCAAGTTCGGATTCGAGCCGGAGCGTGTCGTCTCGGTCGCCAAGGAGCTGCTGGGGCGCTAGACATGCAGCCGATTCTCGTGGCGCCATCGGTGCTGTCGGCAGACTTCACGCGGCTCGGCGAGGAGGTCCGCGCCGTCGACGCTGCCGGCGCCGATTGGATCCACGTCGATGTGATGGACGGCCGCTTCGTGCCCAACATCACGCTCGGGCCGGTCGTCCTGCGGGCCATTCGCCGCTCCACAGCAAAGCCGCTCAATGTGTATCTCATGATTGTCGAGCCGGAGCGATACCTCGAAGCCTTCGCCGAGGCGGGCGCCGACCATCTGCTGGTGCAGGCAGAGCCGGGATCGACCGTCCACCTGCATCGGGTGCTCGGACGGATCCGGGCGCTTGGCAAGAAAGCGGGCGTCGTGCTCGACCCGGCAAGCCCGGTCGAGCTTGTCGAGTACGTTCTGCACCTCTGCGATGTGGTGCTCGTGATGACCGTGAATCCCGGATTCGGCGGCCAGCGCTTCCTGCCCGAGATGCTGCCCAAGATCCGGCGCCTGCGGGCGATGTGCGCGGAGCGCGATCTGCATCCCGTGATCGAAGTGGACGGCGGAGAGAACGCGACGACGGTGGCTCAGTCTGCGGCAGCCGGCGCCAGAGCGATCGTCGCGGGCTCGGCGATTTTCGGATCGGAGGACTACCGGGAGGCCATTGCCAGCATCCGAGCGAGCGCCGCAGCCGCGGCGGCCAAGCCATGAGCGCGACGGCGCCCGGTGCCGGCGCAGACCGGGGCGCCCTGAAACGCGCAGCCGCCGAGGCGGCCGTCGACTTGGTTCAGGATGGCATGGTTGTCGGGCTGGGCACCGGCTCGACCGCGGCCTTCGCGGTCGAGGCCCTCGCGCGCCGCCACCGGCAGGGCCTGCGCTTTCTCGGCATTCCCACGTCCGACCGCACGGCAGCCCAGGCCGGGGCCTCCGGGATACCGCTCACGTCCTTCGCCGAGCATCGCCAGGTCGACCTCACGATCGACGGTGCGGACGAGGTGGAGCGCGGCACGCTCAATCTCATCAAGGGGCTCGGCGGCGCCCTCCTGCACGAGAAGATCGTCGCCGCCGCGAGCCGGCGCCTCGTGATCATCGTTGACGAAGCCAAGCTGGTGGATCGGCTCGGCGCGCGCGCTCCGGTGCCGGTGGAGGTCGTAGCCTTCGGCCTGGAAGCCACGCAAGCGGCCTTGGAAGGGCTCGGGGCCAGCGCCAGTCTGCGCTGTTCTCCTGCAGGCGAGCCTTTCATCACCGACAGCGGCAATCGCATCCTGGACTGCGGCTTTGGTGCCATCGGCGATCCGGCCCAGCTGGAAGACCGCATCCGCCGTGTCGTGGGCGTGGTCGAGAACGGTCTTTTCATCGGTCTCGCGCACGCGGTGCTCGTCGCCGGGAGAGCCGGGGTGCAGCGTCTCGAGAGGCCGCAGAAGGGTCTCAACCCTTCCGCGTGATCGCGTGCTTGTCCTCACGCGGACAACTTGGCCATCGGGCTGTCGGATTTCCCCGCACCGGCGTTCGGGGACCGGCCTTCTTGCGTCCGGCGGTGCTCCGGCGCGGCCTTCCGGGGGTGGTCTCCGCAGATGTGGTGCCAGACGGCCTCATCCCACAGGTGGATGCCTCCTGTGATGCCGTTGTCGTTCGAGACGATCCTCACGTTCTGCGGAAGATCGACGGTGAGGTGTCGCGCGTTGCCGCCGCCCAGGTACAGCATATCGTAGTGCAGGAGCGAATCGACGACGCGGATCGTCTTGAGGACGCGCCGGCTCCATTTCTTCCTTCCGTGCCGAGACAGCGCCTCGATGCCGGCATACTGGTTGTAGGTCTCCCCGTTGTGGAGCGGGTGCTGCGACAGCTCCAGATGCGGCGCGAGCCGTCCATCCGCGAACACGGCGCTGCCGATGCCGGTGCCCAGCGTCAGGACGACCTCCAGGCCGCGGCCCGCAATGATACCCAGACCCTGCACCTCGGCATCGTTGAGCAGGCGCGCCGGGCTTCCCAGACGCCGTGCGAGGGCCGCCGCCAGAGGGTATCCGCGCCACGCCTTCGTGCCGAAATGCGGCGCAGTCACGACGTGACCACCGCGCACGACGCCCGGAAATCCGATTGAAATCCGGTCGAAGCCCGGGAGTGGGGCCGTGAGCTTTGCAAGTGCGCTCAACAGGATCTTCGGTGAGCAAGGATAGGGCGTCGGCACGCGAACCCGCTCCACGGTCATGCGGCCGTCCCTGTCCAGAATGGACGCCTTGAGCGCGGTGCCGCCGATATCGATCGCCAGGGTATGCCGGCCGGGACCGGGGGATGGGCCTCGCCGGTCCCGCGCACCGCGCTCCGGTGTGCGACTGCTGCGCCCTTTCGTCATCGCGCCTCGCGCGGGGCTGCGGCACGGTCCACGAACAGGTGCAGCGCGCCGTACACGGGATGAAGGCGCGCCGCCGGCAGCTCGGGATCGCCATCGAGCAGCCGTTCCACCACGGCCCGCTTGGCTGCGCCGGTTACGAGGAAGGCGACTTCACGGCTGCTTTCGAGCGCCGGGTAGGTCAAGGTTATGCGAGGCTCGGGCTTGGCGCCGATCACGGCACCGACCCAGCGCGTCCGCTCCTTCAGGATCGCCGTGCCCGGGAACAGCGAGGCGATGTGACCGTCGGGGCCGAGGCCGAGGAAGGTGACGTCGAACAGAGGATGGTCGGGGCTCAGAGTCGATGCGCCGTAGAAATCCTTGAGCTGTCGCTCGTAGGAGAGCGCCGCCTGGTCGGGTGTGAGGCCCTCGGTCGGCACGGGATGGACATTCCCGGCCGGCACCGGGGCGTGCGCGAGCATGGCCTCGTGCACCATGCGGTAGTTGCTCTCAGGACTGTCGTGCGGCACGAACCGCTCGTCTCCCCAGAACCAATGCGTGCGCGCCCAGGGGAAGGCGTCGCGATAGGGTCGCTTCGCCAGGAGCTGGTAGAGCCGGCGCGGGGTCGATCCGCCCGAGAGAGCGACGGCGAACGGCCTGTCGCCGCGCGCCGCTGCAGCGGCCAGCCAATCGGCGACATGGCGGGCCAATGCCTCGGCGTCTGCAAGGATCTCCAGGCGGGCTTCGGACGAACTGGCCATGAAAGCGGACCTTAGAGGCGGGCCGAGGACACGCGATGCGGAAGCGTGGACTTCGCCAGGGAGCGCCAGACCAATTCTTGCAGGCGGGCGCGGAGGCGTCTTGCTGCCGGTTGGCACGAATGAGTCGTTATTGCTGCCGCTCGCGGCGCCACCGGAGCTGTGTCGCGTCGGTCATCACTTGTGCGATTGACGCAAGAAAAACCGGGCAAACGCAACTTTGGCCCGGTATTCGTGTTGGCAAGACGACGCCTGTGCGGCTTGCGGAGCGCGCGGCTCCGGACCGGCCCGGGAGCGCAGGGCCGGCGGCCCGTTGTCGCCCTCGCAGAGGAGACGAGGCCGGGCCATGCCCCTCAAAGTCAAAGTCGGTCCCCCGCAGATTGCCATTCACCATGGCCAGACGGTGCTGGTGACCGAGCCCGACGCCCAGATCGTCTGGCCGAGCGATCGCGGGCTCTTCTTCTTCGATACCCGCGTTCTCAGCAGCTGGGCGATCTATGCCAACGGCGTGCCCTGGGACCTCCTGAACGGCGGCGCCGTCAGCTACTACTGCTCCAAAGTCTACCTCACCAACCGCACCATCCCGACCGAGGACGGTCCGATCCCGCCCCGCACGCTGGGCCTCGTCGTGAGCCGGTCCATCTCGGGCGGCATGCACGAGGACCTGGACGTCACGAACAACAGCACCAAGCCGGTGCGCTTCCAGCTGGAGATCGTGCTGCGCTCCGACTTCGCCGACATCTTCGAGGTGAGATCGGGCAGGATCGTGCGCCGCGGGCGAATAGCGACCGACTGGTCCGATTCCGGGCAGCGGCTTCGCACCACCTACCGCAACGCCGACTTCATGCGCGCGCTGACGGTCAAAACCGACGGCGCCGGCACCAAGGCGGTCTACGCCAACGGCCGGATCAGCTTCGAGGTGTCCCTCGCTCCCGGCAAGGCCTGGAGTTGCTGCCTGCGGTATTCGCTGACGGATGGCGAGCGGCACTACGAGGCGCCGGATCACTGCGTCTCCGACAGCCACAAGCTGGGGCACGCCGAGACGCTGGCAAACTGGCTGCGGACGGTGCTGAAAATCCGCACGAGCAACGAGGAGTTCTATCGCCTCTATCGTCAGGCGCTGGAGGACATGGCGGCGTTGCGCCTGCCCATCTGCGGCACCGACCACATGGTATTCCTGCCCGCGGCGGGTCTGCCCTGGTTCGTTGCGCCCTTCGGCCGCGACAGCTTGATCGTGTCGCTCCAGAACATCCTGATCTATCCCCAGTTCGCCCGTGGCGCCCTCGAGATACTGGGCTCACTGCAGGCGAAGGAGCGCGACGACTATCGCGATGCGGAGCCCGGCAAGATCCTGCATGAGATGCGCTATGGCGAACTGGCGCACTTCAAGCTGATACCCCACACGCCCTACTACGGAACCGCCGATGCCACTCCGCTCTATCTCGTCACGCTGCATGCAACCTGGCGCGCAACCGCGGACCGCGGCCTGCTTGAGCACCACCTGGAGACGGCGGAGGGCTGTCTCTCCTGGATCGACACCTATGGCGACCGCGACGGCGACGGATTCCAGGAGTACCAGACGCGATCGCCGGTCGGCTACGAGAACATGGGCTGGAAGGACTCCGGGGACGCCGTGGTCTATCCGGACGGGTCGCTGGTGAAGGGGCCGAAGGCGCTCTGTGAGCTGCAGGGCTACGTCTATCTCGCCTGGCTGGGGATGGCCGAGGTCTTCGATGAGCTCGGCAAGCACGACCGGGCCCGTGAGCTGCGAGCGAAGGCCGCGGACCTGTTCCGGCGGTTCAACGACGCCTTCTGGGACGACGATTTCGGCTTCTACGCCTATGCTCTCGACGGCGACAAGGAGAAGGTCCTGTCGGTCGCCTCCAACCCCGGTCACTGCCTGTGGTCGGGTATCGTCCCCCCCGGCCGCGCGGCCAAGGTCGTCGAGCGTCTGCTGGCACCGGACATGTGGACCCCTTGGGGCATTCGCACACTGTCCAGCGAGCATCCCGCCTTCAACCCCTACAACTATCAGACCGGCTCCATTTGGCCGCACGACAATGCCATGATCGCCATCGGCTTCAAGCGGTACGGGTTCGGCGCGGAGGCGGCACGGATCGCTCGCGCGATCAGCGAGGCCGGCAGCCACTTCCTGGTCAACCAGCTCCCGGAGCTGTACACCAGCATCGAGCGGCACGACGCAGCCTTTCCGGTGCAGTACCTAGGCGCCAACCTGCCCCAGGCGTGGGCTGCCGGCTCGGTGTTCACGCTGGTGCGGGCGATGCTCGGCTTCATGCCCGATGCACGCCGCGGCAAGCTGTACGTAGATCCCGAGCTGCCGGGCTGGCTGCCCGATCTGACAGTGCTGGACCTGCGTGTTCACCGGCACACGCTCGACATCCGCTTCTGGCGCGATGGGGAGGAAACGAAGTTCGAAGTGCTGCGCGGCGATCCAGGCTTGGTCGAGCGCAGTCCCCTGGGGGCTCAGTTCGATCGACTGAGGGAAGAGCTGGAGCCTGCCGTGACCTGACTTTCCGGCCGATCGGTCGCGACGCGCTCCGATGCCGGGAACGGCGACCGCGGTTTCAATTCAGGATGAAGCGCTCCACGGCATGCGCAAAGCCTTCGTCGTCGTAGGAATCGGTGGTTGCGCTGGCCTGCCGCTTGACCTCGTCGCTCGCGTTGCCCATGGCGATGCTGAACCCCGAGCGCTGGAACATCAGCACGTCGTTCGGCTGGTCGCCGATGGTCGCGATCTCGGCCGAAGGAATGCCGAGGGTTCGCGCGAGGTAGTCGGCAACGAAGCCCTTGTTGGCGTCATGGTGCGTCACGTCGAGGTAGTAGGGCTGCGACCGAGCGGCGGTGGCGCGGTCGCCGATGCTCGCCCGGGCATCGGCTTCGCAGCGCTGAACCAGACGATGATCGTCGCTGACTCCGACGATCTTCGCCACCTTGTCCAGGACGCCGTCGAAGTCCTTGACGACCTTCGGCGGGAACCTGACCGTCCACGCTTCGCGGTCGACATGGGGGGCCCCGGCATCGCGCACCAGCCAGTCGTTGCCGGCATAGACCCAGACATCGAGCCCGAAGCTCGAGATCAGGTCGACGGTTCGCGCCGCCACGTCGCGCGGGAGCGTCCGCTGCTCGATGATGGAGAGGTCGGGTCGGACGAACAGGCCGCCATTGAAGCCGGCGATCGGTGTGTCGATGGCCAGCGGCTCGATCAGCATCGCCATCCCCTTCGGAGGACGGCCGCTCGTTATGGCAAAGCGGATGCCCGCCTCCCGCAGCCCCCGGACGACGCGCCGAGCGCGGTCGGTGAGCACCTTGTCGTGCGTCACGAGCGTACCGTCGACATCCGCCAGCAGCAGGGAGATCCGCCCGGGCCTCATCGGCGACGATTCCTCCTGCGCGGCCCGGCCCCGATGGGCAGCCAGGCGTGCCCGTCACGAGCGAGCAGCCGATCCGCGGCATCCGGCCCCGAGCTTCCTGCGGCATAGTTGGGAAAGTCGTTCGGCCGCCGCGCGGCCCAGGCGTCCAGAACCGGTTGAACGGCGCACCAGGCGGCCTCGACCGTATCGGCGCGCTGGAACAGGATCGCGTCGCCGATCAGGCAGTCGTAGATCAGCGTCTCGTAGCCCACCGCCGTGAGCGGCTCGAAGTAGTCGCTATACGAGAAGTCCATGGCGACGCCGTCGATCTCGATATCCTGGCCGGGCCGCTTGGCGCTGAAGCTCACGGACAAACCCTCGTCGGGCTGGATGCGCAGCGTCAGGATGTTGCGGGGCAGCCGGTCGACCGGAGTTTCTCGGAACAGCGCGTAGGGAGCCTGCCGGAAATGGATGGCGATCTCGGTGGTGCGCGCGGCCAGGTATTTGCCGGTGCGGAGATAGAAGGGCACGCGGGCCCAGCGCCAGTTGTCGATGCCGAGCTTGAGCGCAACGTAGGTCTCGGTCGTGGAGTCCGGCGCCACGTTGGGCTCGTGCCGGTAGTCGCGGACGGGCTTGCCGAGCACAGTGCCCGCCCCGTATTGGCCGCGGACCGCATCGTCCGGCGAAATCGGGTGTATGGCGCAGAACAGCTCGGTCTTCTTGGCGCGCACGTCGTTGGCGTTGAAGGAGACGGGGGGCTCCATGGCAATCATGGCGAGGAGCTGGAACAGATGGTTCGGCACCATATCGCGCAGGGCACCTGTGGCGTCGTAGAACTTGCCGCGGGTCTCGACGCCCACCGTCTCGGCTGCGGTGATCTGCACGTGACTGACGTGGTCGCGGTTCCACAGCGGCTCGAAGATGCCGTTGGCAAAGCGCAGCACCAGGATGTTCTGAACCGTCTCCTTGCCGAGGAAATGATCGATCCGATAAATCTGGTCTTCGCTCAGGATTTTCAGAATCTGCGCATTGAGTGCCCGCGCCGATGCCAGGTCGTGGCCGAACGGCTTTTCGATGATCACGCGACGCCAGGCGCCGTTCGTCTGGCGGGTAAGGTCCGCGCGACCGAGATGCTCGATGATCGGTCCGAAGAACTTGTCGGCAACGGCCAGGTAGAACAGCACGTTCCCGTTGCCCTGCTTGGCGCTCTGCTCCGCGAGGAAAGCCTTCAACCGGCGGTAGATCTCGGGCTGGGTGAAATCCCCGGTGAGAAACGTCATGCGCCGCGCGAGCCAGTCCCAGACCCCCTCATCGATGCCATCGGCCCGAAACTCTCCGCCGCCCTCGTCAGCGAGTGACTGCAGCATCTGCCGCAGGTTGTGCCGCCACGACTGCGTATCGGCGTCGCCGCGGCCGACGCCGACGATCGAGAAGCCATCGGCCAGCCTTCGCGCCCGCACGAGGTTGTAGAGCGCAGGCACGACCAGACGTTTGGTCAGGTCGCCGCCTCCCCCGAAGATCACAAGGGTTGCCGGCGGAGCCTGCCGGTCGGCGGTGGTGGCTCGCGCCGGCTCGGCCGCGGCCGACCGCGCTGCGCTGGTCGCGGAAGTCATCTCTGTCAACTCCTCGCCACGCAAAAAGTGCCGGCCCACGGCCGGATCCAGGCTCGGCGGACGGTCGTCTCAGGCTGGATGCTTCACCGCTGCCTGGAGCAGGAATCCCAGAATGGAAGAGCGCGGTCTTGCGCCCAGTTTGCACGAATAGACGATTATTGCTGGGAACGCGCCGACCTTCGGCCGGCGTTCCAAGGCGATTGTTGCGCCGAGGTCAAATCGGTCGCGGCCGGGTCAATTTTGTGCGGGCAGGCGCGCGATGCTCCTGTGATAGCGGCTCGGGGTGAGCCCGGTCACCTTGCGAAACGTGGTCGTGAACGAACTCGCCTCGTTGAAGCCCAGTCTCAAGCCGATATCCGTCACCGAGAGTGCGTGCCTCTTCAGCAGGACCTTGGCGCGCTCGATGCGGCGATACGTATGATACCGGTGCGGAGGCATGCCAAACGATTGCTTGAACGCGCGGCTGAAGTGATACGGGCTCAAGCGAACGAGGTGGGCCATGGTTGCAAGCGACATGTGCTCCGACAGGTGCTCCTCGATGTACGAGGACACGAGCCGCTGCTGCCAAGCCGCCAGCCCTCCACGGGCGGGAGGCTCGCCGTGGCCGGCGTGGCCGCTGAGCCGCAGTAGCTCGTGCATGAGCACTGCGCCGAGCGCCTCGAAGTAGCCCAGGCTCTCGCCACCGGCACTCTCGATCAAGCCCTTCAGCTTGTCGACCGTGCTCCACAGCGACGCGTCCTCGAAGAACAGACGCGGATTGAGGGAGTTGATCGGGCTGGTCGGCGCGGATTGGACATCGAGCGCCGCCGGATCGAAATAGACGTAGAGGAGACGCGCCGAGGTGCGCAGCTGATGCCATTCGAAATAATCGTGACCGGCAGGCAGGAACGTGAGCTTGCGCGTTAAATCCTGCAGCGTCGATGTCGACATGCCGTCGATGAAGGTCTCCCCTGTGCGGCGGACGCCCTGCTCGTAGGCCAAGATCAGGTGCGATGGGCCGCTATATCGAAACTCGATCCTGTTGCGGCTCCTCGATCGGACGAGCTCCGCCCTTATGCCGCGTCCAACCATCGATTGCCGCTCGACGGCTCCAGACGGAGAGATTTCAACGCGCCTCGCGCTTCGATGGTCGCAGCCGCTGCGGGGGCGGGACGAACCGACGGACCGGGTCGGCGCGCCAGGCCGAGACGAGAGTGCGGGAACCCGGTTGACGCTCGCCGAAGGATCGGCGATTGCCGGGAGTGCGCTCGTGTTTCTCAGCACGGCCTGCCTCCTGTCTGTTGAGATCGGGAACCTATCGAGTCGAGGCGAACGAGCCCTTCGGACGGAGGTCGCCACAAGTGCCGTTATGGGTCGGGTCCCATTTCACATCTTACATTTGGCCGCGAGGCAGGATTGTAAAGCTCACCGTGGCTTCTCGCACGGGTCAAATGCTGGTGAGCTTGAGACGGCACCTGGGTGACGAGAGGTCGGCGGGAGTATCCGACGTTACGCGCAGCGCGACATCACCCGGTATTGGGGCAATTCCTGACAGCCACGGGGGAGACACCCGCGGTCACGCGAGCGGCACTCGGCTCTACGCTAGGCCCCGCCGATCGCTCCATCCGACAGGGCCTTCACGATGCCGGCGGCCTGCGGAACTGGGATGGGGCCAAGCTTTCCTGCACTGAGCTGGCGGAGCCCCGGGCGAGGCCGCCACCGCAGTGGTGGCGGCCAGCGCGGCGGGTGGGAGCCGCAGGATGGGCCCCCGCACAGCATTAGCCTCCGCGATCCTCCTGCTGGTTCCAGAAGCTCCTCTGGTCCTCGTCGGTCCAGACGACCGGCTGTGCTTGCCGCATCGGGGCGACGGACTCCTCCTGATAGGTTCGAAGGGCGCTCGCATTCCAGGCTGCATGGGCGGAAGCGCCGATTCCCGTGAGGGCAGACACAGCGATGAGCGCAGACAGGATGGCCTTCATGATCATTCTCCTTCAGTTCGTATTTGTGTGCCTGGGCTTGCGCCCCGCTTGCAGTAGATGGCGATGGGCAGTGGCGAAACTCGGCCTCGATTGCCGTCGCTGGCTCGATCTTGCCTTAATCTCTCTCCCGGCTCATGGGCGAGAGAAAGCGCCATTGCCGCCTAGACGATTCTGTCGGGAAGCGAAGTATTCCGGCGGAGGTCATCACTCCGGCATCACCCTTGTGTGATGGATTGTGCGGCGCTCGTTCGCGCTTGGCGCAGGATCGAACTACCACGCTGCAGCGATCTCGAAAGCGTCGATGCTGCGACGCACTACACCCCGCAGCTTCGTTTGGGATCGCCCCGAACGGCTCTCCTCCATCGCAGTCCACCTCGCAGATTGTCTCCGCGACAATCTTCATCCGTGACCTGATGCCGCCGGGCATCCGGGCGCGGTCCCATATCCGTTCCGGCAGACGCAACCGTCCCAGCTCTGGGCTGTCGGGCTTGACAAAGCGCAGGAATGAACCAAGCTAATACGTATGAGCAATGCGCGTGCATCCTTTCTCCGGACCCATACGGTCGCGGTTTTTTAGCCCCGGCTCGGCGGCAATGAAGCCGAGCCGGGGATGCACGGCGCTCGGCCTTCATAGGCCCTTCCACTATTTCTGAGCTGAACGGCCCCGCCCGCGGCGATTGGCCGAATCTTCCTTGCGCCGCACACTGTCGCCCCAGGAGTTCTCCAGGAGTTCCATCACCATGACGACCCAGATGACCCCGCTGCACCAGAATACCGACCCGATGCCGCCGATCGTCGTGAGCGAGACCGACCACGAGCGGCTCACGAGCCTCGCTGTCGCGGCAGAGGAGCGTTCTCCCGAAGTCGCCAGTGTGCTCCGGTCGGAGATGCAGAGAGCTCGCGTAGTCCCGCTCGAAGCCGTTCCGGCTGACGTTGTGCGGATGGGCTCGACGGTGGAGATCAGCTCCGACGGACAGCACCGACGGGTAACGCTGGTTTTCCCCGGCGAGGCCGACATCGCCCGGGGCAGGATCTCCATCATGACCCCGATCGGCGCTGCGCTCATCGGCCTCTCGTCCGGCCAGTCAATCGCCTGGACGGCCCGCGACGGCCGCCGGCACCGGCTGACTGTGCTGAGTGTCGAGCAGTCCAACGTCTCCCAGCTCGCTCCGGACCATGGCATGGCTGGATAGAGGCGCTATGTGAAAGCGGACGCAGGCATCGCGGCGCCGGAGAGCGGCGTGGGCCACCAAGACTAGGCCCCGGAACGGACGCGCTCCGCCAGCTGGCGCTTCAGGCGCCGCGTCTCCTCGAAGCGTGCCGTGACGTCGCGCAGGATCGCCGCCATGCCGGTGATCTCGTTGTTGGTGTCGCGCAGCAGGACGATGGTGAACTCCACGGAGATCTGCCGGCCACCCCTGGCGAGCGCCGGCACCGCCAGCACATCGCCGGCGCCATAGCGGGTTGCGCCGGTCGCCACCACGCGCCGGTAGCCCTCCCAGTGGCGCTGGCGCAGGCGCTCCGGAACGATCAGGTCGAGCGAGGCGCCGACAGCCTCGCCCTCGGCGAACCCGAAGATGCGGACGGCACCGGGATTCCAGAAGCGGATGACGCCCTCCCGGTCCGTCGCCAAAATGGCGTCCGCCGATGTAGCGAGGATTGCCCCCGCAAGCTGGGCAATGAACTCATGAGGCTCGCCCTGCATGTCATGAGCCCTCGGGGCCGTAGCCTGCAAGCGCGGCCAGGCCGCGCTCCAGGTCGGCGATCAAGTCGGATTCCGCCTCGAGGCCGACGGACAGACGGATCAGGCTGTCCGAAATGCCCGCGGCGCGGCGCGCCTCCTCTCCCATGCCAGCGTGCGTCATCGTCGCCGGATGCGCAACCAGGCTTTCGACGCCGCCAAGCGACTCCGCCAACGTGAAGACGCGCACCGCTTCCACGAACCGGCGCACGGCATCGACGCCGCCTTTCAGCTCGAAGCTCAGCATCGCGCCGAATCCGTCCTGCTGGGCCGCGGCGAGCGCATGGGAGGGGTGTGTCTTCAGGCCGGGATAATAGACTGCTGCAACGAGCGGGTGCCCGGCCAGGAACCCCGCCACTGTCATCGCGCTCGTCTGCTGGCGCTGAACGCGGGGAAACAAGGTGCGCAGGCCGCGCAGCGTCAGATAGGCGTCAAACGGCGCGCCGGCCGTACCCGTAATATTGGCCCACGCCGCCAGCACCTCGACGTC
>DATBKR010000568.1:0-6848 GCA_036555805.1 Hyphomicrobiaceae bacterium
GTTCGGCTTTATCACGCCGGACGACGGGGGGAAGGACGTGTTTGTGCACATCACGGCCGTGGAGCGGTCCAACGTCGGTCCACTGTCGGAGAACATGCGCGTCTCGTTCGAGACCGAGCCGGACAAGCGCGGCAAGGGACCTAAGGCGGTCAACCTGCAGGCCGAGTAGGCTCTCGGGGCGCTGTGTTCCTGGGGCGCACTCCCTTGGCGCCCTTCCGTGTCGTCTGTGCCCTGGGACGCGTCTCCAGCCGGCCACGGGAGCCCAAAATTCGACCAAGCGCACGGTGGACGACCGCCGCGCGGCAGTGTGCAATAAGACGGATCTCGGGCAATCTCCTCGGAGTTTCATCCACCCGTCTGAGGGAGATCCCGTTATGAAGACGAGCATGCGCTTGATCTTGGCTGCCGGTGCCCTGGTGGCGGCCGCTGCGGTTGCCCAGGCAGAGTGCATAAGCAAGGCCGGCAAGGGCACTGGAACCAGCGACGATTCGGCGAAGTCCCAAGCCTGGGAAGCGGTCCTGCAGGGCACGGACTGGGGCTCATGGGCGAGCTGGATGGCGTCGGGCCAGACGGTCGGCACGGCGCCGGGCTACAAGGTCACCAACGTCAAATCGCGCTGCTCGGCCGGCGGCTTCCTGGGCCGCGAGTGCGTGGTTGGCGCCAAGCTCTGCAAGTAGCCGACCCGTGGGACGGGCGGCCCGCGGCGATGGGGCCTCCAGCAGGCTGGGGGAACCTACGTCGCCGGGACGGCCGCTCTCAATCCTCCGCAGACGCTTTTTTTTGGCGCAGCGGGACCGAGGATGACAGCCTGTTAACCGAAGCTTGTCATTCGCAGTCCCGGAGAACGGCGCCGTGGAGGCGCAACGCAACCGATCGCAGGCAAAACGGAGTGAGTTGGCATGACACATAAGAGGATGTTGGCGGTGCTGGCCGCCTGTGCAGCGGCCGCGATCGCCGGTGCGCCTGCGACCGGGGTATTCCCGATGGCGAAGGCGCATGCCCAGGAGGCTGCCAAAGCCTACAAGGGCAAAGGCGCCGAGGGACGCAGCGCGGAGCTGCGGCGCGGCGGCTACTATTCCTATGGAGTGCCGGACGGCGCGCCCAGGACGAACATCCATCTCGCCCCGATGGTCGGCCTGCAGAGCCCGGCCGGGCCGTTCGACAGCGGCTTCTTCTTCGACTCCGGGCTCACGCCGCACTGGTGGAACAACGCGCCCTATCCGAACTGAGACGTGAGACGCGGGCCCGCCGCGCCGCTCGCCCGGCGCGACGGTATCCGATCGAACCAGGGAGGTTGATCATGCGTCGAGGCTGCACGCTCCTGGCGGCGGCACTGGCTGTCGGCGCCGCGGCATTCGCCGCCCCCGGCGCGCAGGCGCGCTGCGCAACGCTGGCCTTCTCGGTGAATGACTACGGCAAGGCAGGCCCCACGCGGGATGCCCAGAACCTGCTCGACAAGTACATCGCCGACTGGACCAAGGCCAAGGGCATCAAGACCTACACCGTGGGCAAGAAGGACGTGCGCTGCGAGCTGTTCCTCAACCTCATCGTCGTGGATGAGCACACCTGCAAGGCCAGCGCTCACGTGTGCTGGCCCTGATACGGTGGCGCGGGCCGCGGACGAGGCACGGACAGCCCCGCGGCCCGCTGCCAGCGGGCTATTCCCTGCCCTGCTCGGTGCAGTGGGCCGTGGCGTAGGTGCCGTCGGAGCGCCGGTAGTCGTTGATCCAGCTGCAGCGCTGACCTTCCTTGCATGAAGGCTCCGTGAGCCTGTCGGCGCACGTTGTGGGCACGCCGCTGGTGACCGGCACCGGAAGTGCAGCGCATCCGCTCGCGATGGCGAAGATCGCCAGAAGGCCCACGATTCTTCTCATGGGGCGGTGATCTAGGCGCGGTTTGTGGCTTTCGGAAGATGCCGGGCAATCAGGTCACACCGATTGCCGCCACCGTGGCGCCAGCGCAACAAGGCGCGATCCCCGGGGTGAGATCCGAGGCGGCAGGCATCGAGAGTCGGCAGTCGGGACGACGGGGGCGCGAATGCTGCCGCCCTGTCGCCTCCCGGGGCACGCCCGAAACCCGACGCCCGATTGCCGACGCCCGGCAATACGTCGGTCTCTGGCACAGCCGCGTCAGTCCTTGGCCCGCTCCACGTAGGTGCCGTCGGCCGTCATCACCACCACACGGGTGCCGGCGGTGATGTGGGGCGGTACCATCACGCGCAGGCCGTTGGAGAGCACCGCGGGCTTGTAGGAGGAGGAGGCGGTCTGGCCCTTCACCACCGGGTCCGCCTCCACCACTTCCAGCGTCACCCGCGCCGGGATCTCGGCCGCGATCGGCACGCCCTCGTGCAGGCTCACCTGGATCGGCATATTCTCCTGCAGGTACACCGACTGCTCGCCGACGATGTCCTTGGGCAGAGTGATCTGGTCGTAGGTCTCGGGCTCCATCAGCACGAAGCCCATGTCGTCGTCGTAGAGGTAGTTGTAGGTCTTCTCCTCCAGGAACGCGCGCTCCAGCTGGTCGGTAGTGCGGTAGCGCTCGGTGATCTTCACCCCGTCCGCGATGCGGCGCATGTCGAGATGCGTCACTGGCGTGCCCTTGCCGGGATGAATGTTCTCGGCCTTCATGACGACGCACAGCTTGCCGCCGATGTCGAGCACATTGCCTTTGCGCACCGAGCTTGCAATAACCTTCACCACCCCGGTCACTCCGCTTTTTGCTGGCTGATGAGCCCCTGGAAAAGCGCGCCGGAGGGCCGCAGGCTCGCCAAAATCGAGGATGGCCGCTTTCTACAGGCGTTTTCTCGCATCGCCAAGCCGCAACCGACGCCCCAACCAAGCTGCAACCACGCCCGGCCGCCCTTGCCAGCATCCACAGAGCCAAGCCCCTGGTGGCACCCCGACAGGCATCGCGACCGCCGCTCCTTCCTGCTCGCGCGCGGCCGCATCCAGGCGGCAGTCCGCAGCTGGTTCCTGGCCCAGGGCTTCGTCGAGGTGGAGACGGCCGCCCTGCAGGTATCGCCGGGCAGCGAGACGCACCTGCATGCGTTCGCCACCGAACTGGTGGGCCCCGGTGGGGAACGGCGCCCGCTCTATCTCCACACCTCGCCCGAGTTCGCGTGCAAGAAACTGCTGGCGGCCGGGGAGGAGCGCATCTTCACCTTGGCCCAGGTGTTCCGCAACCGCGAGCGCGGGGCGCTGCACCATCCGGCCTTCACCATGCTCGAATGGTATCGTGCCGGCGCGTCCTGCAAGATGTTGATGGAGGACTGCGCGGCTCTTCTGGCGGTCGGGGTCAAGGCCGCCGGCACCGCCGCTCTGACGTGGCGCGGGCTCGCGTGCGATGCCTACGGCATTCCGGAGTATCTGCCGGTTTCCGAGGCGTTCAGGATTTTCGCGGGCGTTGACCTGGTGCCCGAGAGCGCATCGCACTGCATCGAGCGTGACGAGCTGATGCGCCAGGCTGCGGCGGCGGGCATCCGGTGCGCCGCCGACGACACCTGGAGCGATGTCTTCAGCCGCATCCTGGTCGAACGTATCGAGCCGCGGCTGGCCGAATGGCGGCGCCCGTGCTTCCTGCTGGAATACCCCATGAGCGAGGCCGCACTGGCGGCGCCGAGCTCCCGTGACCCGCGCGTCGCCGACCGCTTCGAACTCTATGCCTGCGGCGTGGAGCTGGTGAACGGGTACTTCGAACTCACGCACGCCGCCGAGCTGCGGCTGCGCCTCGAGGCGCAGATGGCCGAGAAGGAGCGCCGCTACGGCGAGCGCTACCCCCTCGACGAGGATTTCCTGGCGGCGCTCGCCCACATGCCGCCGGCCGCCGGCGCTGCCCTCGGCTTCGACCGCCTGGTCATGCTGGCGACGGGCGCGAGCCATATCGAGCAGGTGGTCTGGACGCCGCTGCCGGAACCGGGCATCTAGCCCCCGTGAAGACCCTGCGATCCATCGCCGACCTGCGCCTGGTCGGATTGCTGCCGGCCGAGGACGAAGCTGCGCTGGAGGCCGTGGCCGGCCGCTATGCCGTGGCCATCACGCCGGACATGGCGCGGCTGATCGACCGCGCCGACCCCGCCGATCCGATTGCGCGCCAGTTCGTGCCGGATGCGCGCGAGTTGCAGCACCTCCCCGAGGAGCGCGCCGATCCGTTGGGCGAGGAGCGGCTGTCGCCGGTGCCGGGCGTGGTGCACCGCTACCCGGACCGGGTGCTTCTCAAGCTCACCCACGCCTGCCCAGTCTACTGCCGCTTCTGCTTCCGCCGCGAGACCGTGGGGCCCGGCGGCCCGCAGGCGCTCGCCGACGCAGCGCTCGAGGCGGCGCTCGGCTACATCTCGGACCATCCCGACATCTGGGAGGTGATCCTGACAGGCGGCGATCCGCTGGTGCTGTCGCCGCGCCGGGTTGCAGAGGTCACGAGGCGTCTCTCCGCCATCGACAGCGTCAAGGTCTTGCGCTGGCACACGCGTGTGCCCGCCGTCGATCCCGGCCGCGTCACCCACGGCCTTGCCGCAGCCCTCAGGAGCCCTGCCAAAGCCGTTTATCTTGCCCTCCACGCCAATCATCCGCGCGAGCTGACGCCCTCTGCACGGGCTGCCTGCGCCCGCCTCGTCGACGCCGGCATCGTCCTGGTAAGTCAGACGGTCCTGCTGCGCGGCGTTAACGATGACGCCGAGACGTTGGCCGCGCTGATGCGCGCCTTCGTCGAGGCCCGCGTCAAGCCCTACTACCTGCACCACCCCGACGCGGCGCCAGGCACCGCCCGCTTCCGCCTCTCGATCGCCGAGGGGCAGGCGCTGATGCGCGCCCTGCGCGGGCGTCTGTCGGGCCTCGCCCAGCCAACCTACGTGCTCGACATCCCCGGCGGCCACGGCAAGGTGCCCGTGGGCCCCGGCTACCTGGACGCGGTCGGCCGGCGCGTCGCCGACCCCGCCGGCACCCCGCACGACTACCCCGAGCGGGGCTGAGGTTTCATACCGGCCTCGCGCACCTGTCATAGCGGGCGCGGCGAAGCCCGCGAACGGCACTCAGGACCCAAGCGCAGCGCTCCCCGCTTGCCTGGGTTCCGGATATTGCGCTTCGCGCCATTCCGGGACGACGGCGCCTCGCGCCATTCGGGGATGATATGTCGCTCCGCGCAGTACGAAAGCACCGCTTGGTCTATCGTTGCCCGGCGTTGTAGTGTCCCCGCCAATAGCGAAGAGTCGTGGGCCGGCGTCGGCCCCCTCGGCTTGGGAGAACGCTTTGGCCAGTGTCACCTGCCGCGACGTGCGCAAGTCTTTCGGCACCGCGCAGGTCCTGCACGGGGTGTCGATCGACATCACCGACCGCGAGTTCGTCGTCCTGGTCGGCCCGTCGGGGTGCGGCAAGTCCACGCTCCTGCGCATGATCGCGGGGCTGGAGAACATCACCGGCGGCGAGATCAGCATCGGCGAGCGCGTGGTCAACCAGCTGCCGCCCAAGGCCCGCGACGTTGCCATGGTGTTCCAGAACTACGCGCTCTACCCGCACATGACGGTGGCCGCCAACATGGGCTTCTCGCTCAAGCTGCGCGGCGCACCCAGGACGGAGATCGAGACGCGGGTCAAGCGCGCCGCCGAGATCCTCGGGCTCACCCCGTTGCTCGGCCGCTTTCCGCGCCAGCTGTCCGGCGGCCAGCGCCAGCGCGTGGCCATGGGCCGCGCCATCGTGCGCGACCCGCAGGTGTTCCTGTTCGACGAGCCGCTCTCCAACCTCGACGCCAAGCTGCGGGTGGCCATGCGCACCGAGATCAAGGAGCTGCACCAGCGCATCGAGACCACCACCATCTACGTCACCCACGACCAGATCGAGGCCATGACCATGGCCGACAAGATCGTGGTCATGCACGACGGGCTGGTGGAGCAGATCGGCGCGCCGCTCGACCTCTACGACCGCCCTGACAACCAGTTCGTAGCCGGCTTCATCGGCTCACCCGCCATGAATTTCCTCAAAGGCACGATCAGCGCGAACGGCAGCGGCCAGTTCGAAGGCCCCGGCGGCACCCGGCTGCCCTTGTCGAGGGTGCCGGACGGCGCCGCGGGGCGCCCCGTCGTCTACGGCGTGCGCCCCGAGCATTTCGCGCTTGCCGACGAGGGCCAGGAGGCCGAGATCATGGTGGTCGAGCCGACCGGCTCGGAGGTCCAGGTGGTCGCCAGGCTTGGCGGCGAGGCGGTGGTCGCCGTATTCCGCGAGCGCCACCATTTCAAGCCGGGCGACGTTGTCCGGCTGAGGCCCGATCCGCGCCTCGTGCACCTGTTCGACGAGCTGTCGGGACAACGTATTTGAACCGCACACCAAAGGGAGGAAGGACATGACTGACTTTACCCGCCGCGCCCTCGTGCAAGGCGGCACCGCGCTCGGCGCCGCCGCCGCGCTCACCGGGCCGGCACTGCTCGACTGGGCCAAGGCCTGGGCGCAGAACGCGCCCTGGAAGCCGGAGAAGGGCGCCAAGCTGTCGATGCTGCGCTGGAAATACTTCGTGCAGTCGGAAGACGACGCATTCGTGAAGCTGATCGAAGCCTTCACCAAAGCGACCGGCGTGAAAGTCGACATCGCCCGCGAGTCATACGAGGACGTGCAGCCGAAGGCGTCGGTTGCCGCCAATACCGGCACCGGTCCCGACCTGTTCTGGGGCCTGTATTCGCTGCCGCATCTGTTCCCGCAGAAGTGCCTCGACGTCACCGACGTCGCCGATTACCTCGGCAAGAAATACGGCGGCTGGGTCGACAGCGCGGTCACCTACGGCAAGAGCGGCAACAAATGGATCTGCATCCCGATCGTCTACGGCGGGAACATGGTCAACTACCGCATCGAAGCGTCGAAGAAGGCCGG
>DATBKR010000569.1:0-2725 GCA_036555805.1 Hyphomicrobiaceae bacterium
GGTCTTGGCCGGACCGAACCTGAGCAGCCTGGCGAAGGCGCGCTCGATGCCCTGCTTGTTGGCCTCGATCTGCTCGATGGGCAGGATCTTGCGGGCCTCGTCCTTGCCCGAGGGGTCGCCGACGCGCGTGGTGCCGCCGCCGACCAGCGCGATCGGCTTGCCGGCGCCCGTCTGCTGCAGCCAGGAGAGCATCATCACGGTGTAGAGATGCCCGATGTGCAGCGATGGCGCGGTGCAGTCGTACCCCACGTAGGCGACGGCCTCGCCCCTGGCCGCCAGCGCGTCCAGGCCCGGGAAGTCCGAGCACTGGTGGATGAAGCCGCGCGCGTTGAGGACGTTGAGGAAATCCGACTTGTAGGTGGCCATAGACGGCAGCCCGTGGTTTGAGCGAAAGGCCGAACGCGGGTAGGTTTCCGCGAGGCTGGCGGACCATGCACGAGTTGAAAGGCAGTAGGCAATAGGCAGTAGGCAATGGTCGGGTGTGTCGGTGGCCCTGAGGTTGCCAGCGGCAGGTGAAGGCCGCGACGGCCAATATAAGCGATCCCCCCTATTGCCTACTGCCTATTGCCTCTGTGAGAGGACCCCATGACCAAGATGCTGCGCGCCATCGGCCTGATGAGCGGCACCTCGCTCGACGGCATCGACGTGGCCCTGATCGACACCGACGGCGAGGACGCGCTGATGCGCGGCTCGTCCGCCACCTTCGCCTACGACGCGGCCTTCAGGAGCCGGCTTGCCGCGGCCCTCGAGGATGCCCGCGGACTGATCGACAGGACGGCGCGGCCGGGCTGCCTCGGGGCTGTGGAGCGCGAGCTGACGGAGCGCCACGCCGTGGCGGTGGAGAGATTCCTGGCCGAGCGGCGCATCATGCCGGCCGACATCGCCGTCGTCGGCTTCCACGGCCAGACGGTGCTGCATCTCGCCGGCACGCGGTCTTATAGGAACGCGGTCGAGGCCCGCTCGATGACGGTGACGCCAACCGTCACGGTGCAGATCGGCAACGGCGCGGCGCTGGCGCGGCGCCTGGGGCTGGACGTGGCGTGGGACCTGCGGGCGGCCGACGCGGCAGCCGGCGGCCAGGCGGCGCCGCTGGTCCCGGTCTACCACCGCGCGCTGGCCGCCAGGCTGCCGGAGCGGCCGGTGGCGGTGGTCAACATCGGCGGCGTGGCCAATGTCACCTGGATCGGCCGCGACGGCACGCTGATCGCGTTCGACACCGGACCCGGCAACGCGCTGATCGACGACTGGATGCTGCGCCACACAGGGACGGCGGTCGATGCCGGCGGCCAGACAGCGGCGGGCGGCAAGGTCGACCCAGACGCCCTGAACGCACTGCTGATGAGCCCATACTTCGCGCGATTGCCGCCCAAGTCGCTCGACCGCAACGCCTTCTCCCCCGATCCCGTACGGCACCTCTCCTTCGCCGACGGCGCGGCGGCGCTCACCGCCTTCACCGCGGCCAGCATCGCGCGGGCGCGCGAGCATTTCCCCGAGCCGCCCTCCCTGTGGGTGATCTGCGGCGGCGGCCGCCGCAACCGCACGCTGATGGCGATGCTTGCGGGGCACGTTGACAGCGCCGTGGCGCCCGCCGAAGCCGCCGGCTTCGACGGCGACGCCGTGGAAGCGGAGGCCTGGGCCTACCTCGCCGTGCGCTCGCTCAGGGGTCTGCCGATCACCTTCCCCGGCACCACCGGCGTTGCGGCGCCGATGACGGGAGGGGTGCTGGCGCGGGGCGGTTGACGCCGTAGCTCAGCTCAGTATGTCGGCCGTAATCTTGCGCCGGCCATGCACCACTCGCAACACGTAGAGCGTTTCGTCCCCGCGCTCGTGCTCGTGGATGATGAGATACGGCTTGGCGATGGTGACTCGAATATTGGGACCGAGAGCAGGCCTGGGTGCTGCCGTACCCGGCATGTCCTCCAGGCCTGCAATTGCCTTGTCTATAGCATCGGCGTATTTGGCTCCGACGCGTGGCCCCGCGGTTCGGGTGAGGTATTCAATGATGGCAAGGATGTCGCGATCGGCGCGTGGCGTGACGATGACGCGCGGCATCAACGGGAGAGCGCATCTTTGCGGGCTCGCATGCGAGCGCGGAACTCATCGAGGCTGATGCCAGCGCCGCGCGCGATTTCGGCGCGAGCCTCATCGAGAAGAGGCTTCACCCAGGACAAATCCTCGTCAGGAGAGACGACGTGGCGGACGGCAAACGCAATCGCCTCGGCCGGCGTCTTGAACGCGCCCGCCTTCACCCGCTGATCAATCCAATCCTGGACATCGGGGGGAAGCTGCATGGTCATACTAATATCATAGCGCATTTTCCGCACATTGCGAGGCGCTACCGCTTCTCGATCTTGTTCCTCTCGATCACGTCGGCCCATTTGGCGATGTCGCGCTTGAAGAAGGCGGCCAGCGCCTCGGGCGAGGAGGGATCGGCGATGATGCCCATGCCGAGGAGCTTCTGCTTGAGGTCCGCATCGGACAGGACCTCGGTCACAGCCTTGTTGAGCTGGGCGACGATTTCGGGCGGCGTGCCGGCCTTGACGAACAGGCCGTTCCACGCCGTCGTCTCGAAGTCGCCGGCGCCGGCCTCCCTGGCGGGCGGAACGTTGGGCAGCAGCGGGAAGGGCCTGGGCGCCGTGGTGGCCAGGGCCCGCAGCTTGCCGTCGTCCATGTTGCCCCTGAAGGCGGCGAAGGCGTCGATGCCGGCACCGACATCGCCGCGCAG
>DATBKR010000570.1:0-1708 GCA_036555805.1 Hyphomicrobiaceae bacterium
CCCTCGTAGACGCTGGCGTTGGAGACCGGCAGCGCGGTCAGCTCGCTGATCGCGGTCTGGTACTCGAACATCACCTGCAGCCCGCCCTGCGAGATCTCCGGCTGGTAGGGCGTGTACGGCGTCAGGAACTCCGAGCGCTCCATGAGCATGTCGACCACCGCCGGGACGTAGTGGTCGTACATGCCCGCACCCAGGAAGGTGATCTCGTCCTCGGCGCTGGTGTTGCGCGCGGCCAACGCGTGCAGGTGCGCGTAGACGTCCTGCTCGGCCATACCCGCGGGCAGGTCGAGCGGGCGCCCCAGCCGCACCGCCGCAGGGATCTGGCGATCGAAGAGCTCCTCCAGCGAGCCGACGCCGATCTCTGCCAGCATGGCCCGCAGGTCGTCGGGCGTCGTCGATGTGTAGGTGCTCACCTAGATGGTTGATTCCGCGCGGTTAGGCGCAGTAGTTGACGAGTGCACGGCTTGGGCGTCCGAGTTGGTGGTTGAGGGTGATCGCGGCTGCCAGGCAGCAGAAGCGCTGCAGGATGCGTTCGCGCAGCCCGGCGAGGGTGCGGGCGCCGTGGCGCTCGAGCGTGAGCAGGTCTTTGCAGGTCCAGAAGATCGACTCGATGCGCTGGCGGATCGGCGCCAGGTGCGGGCCGCCGGCGGGTTCATCCTTGCGGCGCGGGCGCACGAAGGTCGCGTCGAGCTGGTCGACGCCGGTGGCGAAGTCACGGCCGGTGTAGCCCTTGTCCCCCAAGAGCGTTTCGCCGCCGCAGCGCGGGCAGCGGTCAAGCAGCGCCAGGCCGATGTCGCGCTCGTCGACCTTCGGGGAGGCCAGCTGCAGCGCGCGCGGGGTGCCGTCCGAAGCGAAGATCGCGTGCAGCCGAAACCCCCAGAAGTAGCGCGAATGCGACGCACACCAGCCGTAGTCGGCGGCGTCACCGAGCGCGGAGCGCTTGACCGTTTCGCGGCTGCGCGCGCACTCCAGCGGGGTGCTATCGATCAACAACAGGTCGTCGTAGTAGCCCGGGCTCTGGCTGGCGAAGATCCCCATCAGCCACTCCAGTGTGTCGGCCAGCCGGCGGCGGCGCTTGAAATAGCCCGGCTGCTTGGGCAACTGCGCAAACAGATGCGACAGTCGCTTGGTCGCCACCGCCAAGAACCGCCGATCCGACGGGATCCCCATGATCGCCTGGGCCACGCA
This sequence comes from Hyphomicrobiaceae bacterium, assembly GCA_036555805.1. Taxonomy (GTDB): domain Bacteria; phylum Pseudomonadota; class Alphaproteobacteria; order Rhizobiales; family Hyphomicrobiaceae; genus AWTP1-13. The sequence goes on from DATBKR010000570.1 coordinate 1,189, forward strand.
CAGCGTGACGACCTCGGCATCTGTGACCCTTCGGGCCGCATTGCCAGGCGCCTCCGGCAGGAGATCGTCGGCGGTGCAGAACACCATGGTGAGCAGCAGGTCGAGGTCGGCGTCCATCGAGGCCCCCTGTGGTCGGCGATGCCAATGAGCACCGCCGACTTCGACCCTGCTGCCACCAAATCCTCGACAAACACGGCCACCGCCGTGGAATCACTCATCTAGTGATCGTGTTCGAGCGGCGGGTCTGGAGGTAGTGGCCGCCATGGCCGTCGACATGTACATGCGCTTCGAGTCCGAGGCCGACCGCGAGGCCGTCGTCGGGTGGCTTCGGAAGCACACCCCCTACGAGATCGTGGAGCCCGAGGGTGGCGACGTGATCCTGCGCATGGACGAGGCCCAGTCCGACGACGCGGCCACCGTCCAGGCGAACGTCCTCATCAAGACCGCGTACCCCGAAACCGGGGTGCCGTTGGAGCGCGTCCGGTGCCAGCCGGGCGGCTGGGGGCCGCTGGGCTAGTCA
>DATBKR010000571.1:0-1536 GCA_036555805.1 Hyphomicrobiaceae bacterium
GCCGAACTCCTTCTCCAGCTCCTTGATGAACTCCGGGTCGAGCCCCTGGGCGCCGCGGTATTTCGAGCCGGTCTGCTCCATGCCCGTCTGCGATTGCGACAGGCCGTCGCCGGACGGGCCGCCGATGCGGGCGGTGGCGGACACGTCGGTGCCGGACACCTGGGCGATGATGCGCTCGATCGGCCCGCCGGGCGCGAACTGCACGATGGCGAAGCTGATCGTCATGATCCCGAGCAGGGTCGGGAAGATCAGAAGGATGCGCTTGAGAAGGTACGTACCCATCGCTGCGTCGTGTTGGGGCACCCTTGGGGCGCCGGTCGATACTGGTGCCTCGGCCTAGTGCTCTCGCGTGCCCGGTGCCACCTTAGCACCGCAATGTTAAAGTGCGGCCCCGAAGACGGCCGCCCCGCGGCGCCGGCGCACGCTGACGGGGGCGCCCACGAGACGCGGCTGCGGCGCTATCCGCGCAGGTCGGCCGCGCGCTTCGCTTTGGCCTCGTCCCACCACCACACGCGCAGGAACGAGGGGTCCCGCGCCGGCAGCTTGCTCGGCCGTGCGTAGTAGTTCCACATCGCCAGCCGCTGGAAAGGCGTATGCCACTGCGGCACCACGTAGTGGTTCCAGAGCAGCACGCGGTCGAGCGCCTTGGTGGCGGCGACCAGCTCGGCGCGGTCCTTGGCGAGGATGATCTTGTCGATGAGCGTGTCGACGGCCGGGTTCTTGATGCCGATGACGTTGGCGCTGCCTTCCTTGTCGGCGGCGGCCGAGCCCCAGAAGTTGCGCTGTTCGTTGCCGGGCGACTCCGACTGGCGGAAGGACCTCACGATCATGTCGAAGTCGAACTTGTCGACGCGGCCCTGGTATTGCGGGGTGTCTACGGTGCGCATCGTGACCTTGATGCCGAGCTTCTGCAGCTGGCCCATGTAAGGGAGGATGATGCGCTCGAAATCGGGCTGGTCGTTCAGGAACTCGACCTTGAGCTGGACGCCGGCGGCGTTGGTCAGCACGCCGTCCTTCAGAACATAGCCGGCCTCAGCGAGCAGCTTGGCAGCCAGCGCCATGTTCTTCCGCCAGTCCGCATCGGTCCCGGCATAGACCGGGTTCTTCCACTCCTTGGTGAAGACCTCCTTGGGAACGGCGCCGCGCACCTCGTCGAGGATCTCCAGCTCGCGGCCTTCCGGCAAGCCGGCGGCCTTCAGCGGCGAGTTGTCGAAGTAGCTGTTGACCCGCTGGTACTCGTCGTAGAACAGGTTCTTGTTGGCCCACTCGAAGTTGAAGGCCAGGTTGAAGGCGTGGCGCACGCGCGGGTCCTGGAACTGCGGGCGGCGCAGGTTGAAGACGAAAGCCTGCATGGGCGCCACCTCCACGACCGGGATCTTCTCCTTCACCACGGCACCCTTCTTGAGCGCGTCGAAGTCGTAGCGGGTGGCCCAGTTCTTGGCGCTTGCCTCGCGCCAGTAGTCGAGATCGCCGGCCCTGAAGGCCTCGAAGGCAGGCACGAAGTCGCGGAAATACACGAATTTCAGTTCGTCGAAG
>DATBKR010000572.1:0-4679 GCA_036555805.1 Hyphomicrobiaceae bacterium
GTGTCCGATGCCTGAAAGATTGTGCCGCGAGAGGTGCGCGCGATGCCGTCGCGGGTAAGGCGTGTCGTTGAGCCGGTGCTGGGCTGGCTGTTCGTCGTCGTCGTGATATTCGCCGTCGTGGCGGTGATCCTGGCGGCCACAAGGCCGAGGGTGGGGCTGTCAGGCGCGGTCAAGGTCGAGCGGCGGAATTAGCCGGTGCAATGCGCTTCGCTTATTGCACCCTACACTGATCGATCAGTAGAAAATCGAGCCGGGCGTGCCACCGCCGGCGGCGATGGAATCGCCGTTGATGGCGATGGCCCTGGGCGAGGCCAGGAACGTCACGACGTTGGCAATTTCATCGGCGGTGACGATCTTGCCGAGCAGGTTGCGCGCGCCCATGCGCCTCTCGATCTCCGCCTCGCTCACCCCTTGCGCCTTGGCCTGGGCCGCGACGACGCTTGGCGTCGCCTCTGTGCGCACCAGCCCGGGATGCAGGCAGACGGCCTGGATGCCGTGCGGCGCGAGCTCGTCGGCAAGGTTCTTGGTGAGCGCCGCCACGCCGACATTGCGGATGCTGCCGATGGTGGTGCCGACGTGCTTGGCGCCGAGCCCGCTGACATTGATGATGCGCCCGCCGCCCTGCTTGATCATGTAGGGAGCAACCTCGCGCGCGGTGCGCAGATAGCCCATCACCTTGGTGTTCATGTGGTCCCAGAACTCCTCGGCGGTGATTTCGCCGAGCATGGGCGGCCGCGCTTGGCCGCTGGGCTTGGCCGCACAGTTCACCAGGATGTCGACGCGCCCGAAGGCGGCGACCACATCGGCCACCATCGCCTTCACGCCCGCATCGTCGGTGGTGTCGCACACGAAGCCCCTGGCCTGTCCGCCGCCCAGGCCCGCGACTTGCGCAGCGGCCGAGTCGATGGCGGGCTTGCTGCGCGCGACGAGCGCGACGTTGGCGCCCTCCGCCGCCAGCGATCGCCCTACCGCCAGTCCGATGCCGCGGCTGCCGCCGGTGACGATCGCGACCTTCCCTCGCAGTTCGAGATCCATGCGCTTTCCCGCAGTTTGCTTTCGGTGGGCGGGGATTCTCGGAACGCCGACGTGCCGGTGTCAATCGCGAAGGTGGCATCGGTGGTCGGCGCTTTTGTAGCCTCGCCCGGCGGGCACCGCTTCCGGGATGACGCGTGCCTGCGCTAAAAGCCATGTCATGAGCTGGCACGGACAGGGCCGCGGCGGTCGGCGCGGCTATCATCACGGCAACCTGCGGGAAGCCCTGATCGATGCCGCCCTCGACCTGATCGCGCAGAAGGGGCCCGCGGGCTTCACGTTCGCGGAGGCGGCGCGCCACGCCGGCGTCAGCCCGGCCGCGCCCTACCGCCACTTCCGCGACCGCGACGCCCTGATGGCCGACGTGGCCCGGCGCGGCTTCGAGCGCTTCGAGCAGCGGCTCGCCGCCGCCTGGGACGAGGGCCGGCCGGGCCTGGCGGCGGCCTTCGACCGCCTGGGCAAGGCCTACCTCGCCTTCGCGCGCGGCGAGCCCGCCTATTTCTCAGCCATGTTCGAGTCCGGGCTGTCGTTGGCGGATCACCGCGAGCTGCAGGAAGCGGGCGACCGCGCGTTCGCCGTACTGCGCGGGGCGTGCGAGGCGCTGGTGGCCGGCATGCCCGCTGCCAAGCGCCCGCCGCCGGCCATGGTGGCGCTGCACATCTGGTCGCTCTCGCACGGCATCGCCAGCCTGTTCGCCCGCGGCGATGCCGCCCGCCGCACGCTGCCCATGTCGCCCGAGGAGCTGTTGGAGGCCGGGGTGCTGATCTATCTGGAGGGGCTGGGCGCGGGTGGTGCCGGTGTCAGACCGTCTGGGTATGGCACCGAGTCGTAGCGGGTGTTGAGCCACATCCGTCACGCGGACGGCGGCACCCATACAGCGCACTCATCCAGCGGTCGAACGCATGGCCGGCAAAGATGAGGGCAAACTTCACCTCGGAGCGGCCCGGCAGCGCGCCGGCGGCCAGGTGCGCCGAGGAAACTATGGGCCGATGCCGTTGTCGGCGCGGCGCGAGGACCCTTGTCATGAGCTTGGCCTGCTCGCTCCCCGTCTCGCGTTACGTCTGGAGCGCCATGGCGGTGTGGACCGGCCCCCGCAGAAACATGGTTAGCGCAGCATCTCCCATCGCTGCGATCATGTCTGCATTTTATTGACGTTTTGGGGACATTCGCGCAAACCGCCGTGGCAACCGGAGGACGCGATGGCGGCACAGAGCGACGCAACGGGCAAGTGGCATTTCTGGGTGGATCGCGGCGGCACCTTCACCGACGTGGTCGCGCGGTCGCCTTCGGGCGAGATCGGCGCACGCAAGCTCTTGTCGCAGAACCCCGGCGCCTACGACGACGCCGCTTTGGAGGGCATCCGCCTGGCGCTCGGGCTCCCTTCCGGTGCGCCCATCCCGTCCGAGCGCATCGCCGCTGTGAAAATGGGCACCACAGTCGCCACCAACGCGCTGCTGGAGCGCAAGGGCGAACGCACGCTGCTGGTGATCACCAAGGGCCTCAAGGACCAGCTGGAGATCGGCTACCAGGCGCGGCCCGACATCTTCGCCAGGAAGATCGTCAAGCCCGAGATGCTCTACGCCCGCGTGGTGGAGGCCGACGAGCGCATCCGCGCCGACGGCACGGTAGAGCAGCCGCTCGATACGCACCGCCTGGAGCGCGATTTGAAGGCGGCCATGGCCGACGGCATCGCCTCGGTGGCCATCGTGCTCATGCACGCCTACGCGCACCCGCAGCACGAGCGGCAGGCGGCCGAGCTGGCGCGTGCGGCGGGGTTCGCGCAAATCTCCGTCAGCCACGAGGTCTCGCCGCTGATCAAGATCGTCGGCCGCGGCGATACCACGGTGGCGGATGCTTACCTCTCGCCAATCCTGCGGAGGTACGTGGAGAAGGTGGCCGGCGCGATAGGTGTCAGACCCTCCGGGTCTGACACTGTAGCTGAACCTTCGAATAGCAGCGATTCCGGGCTTGGTACTGCAGCTGGACCGTCGAGTAACGGTGTTAGACCCAGAGGGTCTGACACCGCCCCCCACATCCTCTTCATGGCCTCCTCTGGCGGGCTCAAGTCCGCCGATCTGTTTCAGGGGCGCGACGCCATCCTGTCGGGGCCGGCGGGCGGCGTGGTGGGCATGGCGGAGACGGCGCGGCTCGCCGGCTTCGACAAGGTGATCGGCTTCGACATGGGCGGCACCTCGACCGACGTGGCGCACTTCGCGGGCGAATACGAGCGCTCGTTCGAGACCGAGGTGGCTGGCGTGCGCCTGCGCGTACCCATGCTGCGCGTCCACACCGTGGCGGCGGGCGGTGGCTCCATCCTGTTCTACGACGGCACCCGCTTCCGCGTCGGTCCGCAGTCGGCCGGCGCCGACCCCGGCCCCAAGTGCTATCGTCGCGGCGGCCCGCTCACCGTCACCGACGCCAACGTCATGGTCGGCAAGCTGCGCGCTGCTACGTTCCCTAGGATCTTCGGCCCCGGCTGCGACCAGCCGCTCGACGAAGCGGCGGTCCGCGAGGCCTTCGCGGCGCTGGCGGCCGAGATCGGCGACGGGCGCACGCCGGAGGAGGTGGCCGACGGCTTCATGCGCATTGCCGTCGAGAACATGGCCAACGCCATCAAGAAGATCTCCGTCCAGCGCGGCTACGACGTGACGGAGTACGCGCTCAACTGCTTCGGCTCCGCCGGCGGCCAGCACGCCTGCCAGATCGCCGACACGCTGGGCATGGAGACGGTGCTGATCCACCCGCTGTCGGGCCTCCTCTCCGCCTACGGCATGGGCCTGGCGCCGATCCGCGCCAGCCGCGAGCAGTCGGTGGAGGCGCCGCTCGATTCTGCAGCCTTGGCAGACGTCGAAACCCTGCGCACCCGCCTCGCGGAGATGACGAGCGCGGAGGTCGCCGCCCAAGGCGTGGACCCGGCCGACATCTCCGTCACAGCCAAGGCGCACCTGCGCTACGACGGCACCGACACCGCGCTCCCCGTCGCCCTGGCCAAGGCCGGCGCCATGCGCGACGCCTTCGAGACCCTGCACCGCCAGCGCTTCGGCTTCGTCTCGCCCGAGAAGGGCGTGACGATTGCGGCGCTGGAGGTGGAGGCGGCGGGGGGAGAAGGGGTTACGGAAGGGGTCAGACCCCTCGCGTCCAATGTCGGTGCATCTCTCGACCGCGGAGGCGAGGGGTCTGACCCCTTGGTGCGCGGGGAGATAACTCAGTTCTACTCCGGCCGTGCATGGCACGAGGCGCCTGTCGTCCGGCGCGGGAACCTTCGCCCCGGCCATCGCCTCGCCGGGCCGGCGCTGGTCATCGAGCCGCACCAGACCGTGGTGGTGGAGCCCGGCTGGAGCCTCGAGGTCTCGCCCCGCGATGACCTGATCCTCCGCCGCGCAACGCCGCGGCAGCGCGAGATCCTGGGCAAGACCGCCGACCCGGTTCTGCTGGAGGTGTTCAACAATCTCTACATGTCGATCGCCGAGCAGATGGGCGAGGCCCTGCGCAACACGGCCCAGTCGGTCAACATCAAGGAGCGGCTCGACTTCTCCTGCGCGGTGTTCGACGCGGAGGGCCAGCTCGTCGCCAACGCCCCGCACATGCCGGTGCACCTCGGCAGCATGGACCGCTCGGTGGAGACGGTGATCCGCGCCAACGCCGGC
>DATBKR010000573.1:0-8102 GCA_036555805.1 Hyphomicrobiaceae bacterium
TGGGCGATGTACTCGCGCATGGCGGTGGCTTCCATCTCGATCTCGGCCACGTGGTGCTTGACCACGTCGCCGATGGAGATGATGCCGACCAGGTCGCCCTCGGTGACTACCGGCAGGTGGCGGAAGCGGCGCGCGGTCATCATGGCCATCAGCTCGTCGAGCGTGTCGGTCTCCTGGCAGGTCACGACGTGGCGCGTCATCGCCTCCGCAACCGGCCGCTCCAGGCAGTCGGGGCCGCACTCGGACAGCGCACGGATGATGTCGCGCTCGGACACGATGCCTACGAGCGCGCCGCGCTCGTCCTCCACGACGATGGCACCGATACGCCGCTGCGCCAGCCGCCTCGCCACTTCGAGCAGTGTGATCGTCGGGGGCGCGGTGGTTACTGCCCGCCCCTTGTCCTTCAGGATCGCGGCAACGTTCATGGGCGTACTCCCGGTTGGGGCCGCTGGCGGGAGAGGACGAGGCGCCCTGGCTTCAGCTTGGCTTCGAGCTGAGCCCCGGCTTTGGCTTCGGGCCGCCATGATGCGCTGTCCGACCCCGCGAACGGCAGCGGGTTTGTTGTCAGGCGGCTTCAATAGTGGCCAGTTTCCGGGTCGGCGCGCAAGAGCATCGTTCCGCAGGCGCAGCATCAGGGTGGAATTATTGTGAACGCGGCGGCGGAGGCTCGAACAGGCCGAACGTGAGGAGCCCCGTGAAGAAGCCGCCGAGGTGGGCCTCCCATGCGATTTTCCGGCCCTCGAACAGCGTCGGGGCGGCCAGGGCCACCACCACGTTGAGCAGGGTCCAGGCCACGATGCCGATCAGGATGCGCCGGTTGGTGAGGGTGTCGTAGAGGCTCAAGAGGTCGGCGCGCCGCGCCTTGCCGGCGAGCGCCTCGGCGTCGCCGTCGGTCAGCGGCACAAACAGGAAGCGGAGCGCTCCGCCCATGAGGCCGGAAATGGCCCCCGACGCCCCCACCATCGGGGCGGAGTTGAAGGGGAGGAAGAACAGCGCGCCGCCGATGCCGCACAGCAGAAAGAATGCCAGGAACCTTACCGCGCCAATCCGGCGCGCAACGGGTGTACCGAAGGCAAGGAGCCAGGCGCTATTGACGCCCAGGTGCACCGCGTCGCCGTGCACGAACATGTGCGTGACGAACTGCGCAAGACCGGCCCACCAGCCGCCGGCGTAGTTATCGGCGCCATCGCCGACCCGGGCGGGGATGAACGCCAGGAGTTCGACCAGGCGGTCGTCCGCGGCGTCGGACAGCACCTGGCGCACGAGGTGCACTGCCACGAGCGCACCCAGCACGGCCACGACAACGCCGGGCGCGTTGAAGATCGGTTGGCGCTGGCTCACGGAAACCCCTGTTCCTGAAGGGTGGCCCCGCCCGCTTACACATGGCCCCCATTGCTGGCAAGGCTCGAAGCCTCAGCCACACGGGAAAGCGGCGGGCTCGGGGCGGCCCGGAGGCAATTCTGGCCGCCCGTCGACGCGAAACCGACGCGGGTGTGGCACGGCAACCTTGTTGGCAACGAGTTTTCGCGCGCCGCCTCGGGCGTGGCACGATCGGTGCTCCTGCCCTGGTGGACGCCCGCTTTTCCCGCATCCCGTGTCCCGTTCCGGCACAGGGCTCTGAGCGAGTGCGCGGGCGCCGGCAGGCGGCTGAACCGAGGCGCGCGATTCCCGCATGAAGCAGCGAACCTTGCAGATCCTCTATGCCTACTGGGACGGCCTGCGCGCAGGCCGCATCGCGCCGCTGCGCCTGGAGATCGACCCGTCGCGCATCGGCTCGATCCTGCCCGAGATCTTCCTGCTGGAGCGCGTGGACGCCACCAGCTACTGCTTCCGCCTGGCGGGCACGCGCCTGTGCGAGATGTTCGGCTCCGAGCTGCGTGGCGCCAACCTGCTCGACGGCTGGACGGCGGCCGATCGCACCGAGCTGGAACGCGACCTCACCCTCACCTGCGAGCAGGGAGCCGCCACCCATCTCGTCATGGAGGCCAGTGCCGGCAACAGCCGCCGGGTGGAGCTCGAGGCGCTCCTGCTGCCGCTCATGCACGCCGGCAACGCCATCGAGCGCGTGCTGGGGGCGGTGAGCGCCGTCGCGTCGCCGCATTGGCTGGGCCACGATCGGCTGCTCGCCAAACGCCTCGTCAGCCACGACGTGATCTGGCCGGACGGGCGGCCATCCCACCGCGCCGGTCCTGCGTCTGCGCAATCCGCACCGCCCCCACCCGCGGGCCCGCCGGCGGGCCTCCCGAGGGGCGACCGCCGCAGCTTCCGCGTGGTCGACGGCGGCCGCAAGGAGGACTGAATTAAGACCGAATGCCGGGCTAGCGTGCCCTTCCGGAGCGGGGATGCCGCCGGGAGGGCCGGCAACCTGCGCCCAAGCGACGGGGGTCCCGAATGCGGACACGGATTAGGCCTTCATTAAGGCGCGCGGGGTCATAATGGAGCACTCCAAGCGAAAAAGTGTCCGCGTCGTTCGGCTTGTCTGTCGCTCAGCGCCGGGAGGGTCCCTCCGGCGGTGGCACGGTGGCGTTGAGGGTGAATGCGGTGGAGTTGAGGGTGATCATGAGACCGAGTGCACTTGTTCTTGCGTCCATGGCGCTGGCGAGTTCGGCTCCGGCTTTCGCCGAGCCCGCGGCGGCGCCGATCCCGATGCGGGTGTTCGGCCCGGCGCAGCCGCCGTACGGTTTCGTCAGCTTCTGCGAGCGCATGCCGCGGGAGTGCATGCAGGGGCCGCAGGAGGAGCAGCGCTTCGACCTCACGGCCGAGCGACGCACCGAGCTTGAAACGGTCAACACGGCCGTCAACCACGAAATCGAGCCCGTCACCGACATGGAGCTCTATGGGGTGGCCGACTACTGGACCATCGCCAAGCGCCAGGGCGACTGCGAGGACTACGTGCTGCTCAAGCGCAAGCGGCTGATGGAGATGGGCTGGCCGGCGAGCGCGGTCTTGATCACCGTGGTGCGCGACGAGCGCGGAGACGGCCACGCAGTGCTGACGGCGCGCACCCAGCAGGGCGATTTCATCCTCGACAACAAGACCGACGAGATCAAGTTCTGGTACCAGGCGCCGTATCGCTTCGTCATGCGCCAATCCTACCTCAACCCGCGCGTCTGGCTGTCGCTCGACCCCAGGGAGCGCCACCAGTCGATGCCGCTGGCGGGCGTGAAGTCCGCGCCGTGACGGCGGTGTCAGACCCGGAGGTCTGACAGCAATTCCGCAACTTGCCTTGGAGCCACGGTGTCAGACCCAGAGGGTCTGACACCTACGCCTGTACGCGGCAGCTGCGCGCGTAGGACTGCCACCGCTCGATGTAGGTGAGCACGCCTCCGCGCATGATGGCGAGGTCGCGCTCGTTCACCGCGCGGATGACCTTGGCGGGCGCTCCGACCGCGACGGAGCGGGGCGGGAGCACCTTCCCCTCGGGGATCAGGGCGCCGGCCCCCACCAGGCACTCCTCGCCGATCACCGCGCCGTTCAGGACGATGGCGCCCATGCCGATCAACGCGCCGCAGCCGATGCTGCAGCCGTGCAGGACGACCTTGTGGCCGACAGTGGCCTCGGGGCCGATGCTGAGCGGGAAGCCGGGATCGGTGTGCAGCACGCAGAGGTCCTGCACGTTGGCGCGTGCGCCGATCACGATCGGCTCGTTGTCGCCGCGCGCCACGGTGCCGTACCAGACGCTGGCATCCTCCCCGATCGTCACCCGGCCCGCGAGAACCGCGGTCTCGGCCACCCAGAAGCGGCCGCTGGCGGGGACGATGACACGGTGCCCGTCCAATTCATAAAGCGGCATCAGCGCGGCCCCGCCCGGCCCCTGGTCACCGGCGCGCCGGATTGCTCACGCATCCTCCAGATCCATCTCGAGGATGGCCATCTGGAACTGGTAGCACAGCTCGCCGTCTTCCTCCTCCCGCGTGAGCGTGCCGATGAATTCGTCGCCGACGTAGACCTCGGCCGAATCCTCGATCTTGGGGCGTGCCCGCACCGACAGCGTCTTGGCGCCGAACACCTTGCGCAGATAGGTCTGAACTTTCACGAGCTCTCGGGCTTCCACGGGCTTTCTCCCTAGCTGCAGCCGCAATCGTCCGGCGCAAGGCGTTGATCCATGAACCGGGCCGGCTCAGGGCAGCGAGCCGGGCCAATCTCCTTGGCCGGTACGCCTGCAACCGTGGTACGGGGCGCGACCTCCTTCAGGACAACGCTGCCAGCGCCGACAACCGAGCAGTCGCCCACCTTGATATTGCCCAGCACCTTGGCACCGACGCTCAACAGCACGTTGGAGCCGATCTTGGGATGGCGATCTCCGGTCTCCTTGCCCGTGCCGCCCAGCGTGACGTTCTGGAGGATCGAGCAGTTATCGCCGACCACCGCCGTCTCGCCGATGACAATGCCGGTGCCGTGGTCGAGCATGATGCCGATCCCCATGCGCGCTCCCGGATTGATGTCGACGGCGAAGATGCGCGAGGCCTGGCTCTGCAGGTAGAGGGCAAAGTCGCGCCGGCCCTGGTTCAGCAGTTGGTGCGCGAAGCGGTGTGTGACGAGGGCGTGGAAGCCCTTAAAATATAGGAGGGGCTCGATGTAGCGGCTGCAGGCCGGGTCGCGGTCCCGCACCGCAGCGAGATCGGCCCGGAACGCCCGGCCCAGCTCCGGGTGGGCCGCGAGCACCTGGCCGAAAGTCTCGGCAATCAGCCCGGCATCCACGTCGGAATGGTTGAGGCGCTGCGCCAGGCGGTGGCACACGGCGTCCTCCAGCCGATCCTTGCTCAGGATGGTGGCGTAGAGGAACCCGGCCAGCGCCGGCTCGGCGCGCACGGCCTCCTCAGCCTCGCGCCGCACCTCGGTCCAGATGGGATCGACCGTGGCAACGCTGGAGATGTGGGCAGTCTGGAGCGAACGAGCCATGGCTGTCTCCAGGTTCAGGGGCCAGCGATCGGGGTCAGGGGCAGGGTGTCGGCCCCAAGCCTGTCTTGCAGGTAGATTGGCCCGTGGACCAAGTCAATGGATGGTGTCAGACCCTCCGGGTCTGACACCTTTTCCTGCAACCGGCGGTGGCGCCACGGTGTCAGACCCAGAGGGTCTGACACCCCTCTAGGCTTTGCGCTCGCCTTCGATCTGGGCCACCGCCTGGGCCAGGAACTCGGCCATGGCGCGGCGCAGCTCGGCGTCCGACACGGCCACCCCCTTGTCGTCGAAGTCCTTGCGGACCTTCTCGAAAACGTCCGCGTCGCCCTTCATCGTCAGGTCCGCCTTGCGCAGGGCCTTGATGTAGTCGTCAACGCCCGGCCCCGTGATCCCGAGCTTGACCGCCGCCCACTCGCCCAGCAGCCGGTTGCGGCGCTGCTCGGACCTGAACTTGAGCTCCTGGTCGAGGGCAAATCTCTTCTCGAAGGACTTCTCGCGCTCGTCAAAGGTGGTCATGCAAGTTTCTCCAGTGGGGCGCCGTTCGCCATGCGTTCCAGGGTTTTTGGGCTCAACGGCCGGTCCAGGCAGTGCACCAGCATTGCCATAGCTCGACAAAGGGGCGGAAATCAACGCGCCCCGCAGCCGACCCCCGGCCCCCAGGGACCGCAGTTGGACCGCAGTGCGACCGCCCAGGGGGATGAGAGCCAGGGATGAGCCAGGGATGAGCCGCCTTGACGTTGTTTCCGGCCAGGCGTTCGGGTAGTGTTCAACCGGCCTGCGTTGCCGATGATGGCCTCGTTGTGCGCCGCAGCACTAGAAGATGCTGCAACGTCAGGAGCCACGTTCCTCCATCCGCCCACCACCATCCATGAGGACAACAAGAAATGAACAAGCGGCGTCGCGTGTATGAGGGCAAGGCGAAGGTGCTCTACGAAGGCCCGGAGCCCGGCACGCTCATCCAGCATTTCAAGGACGACGCGACCGCGTTCAACAACAAGAAGCACGCCCTGATCGAAGGCAAGGGCGTGCTCAACAACCGCATCTCCGAGTACATCTTCCTGCGCCTCGGCGAGATCGGCGTGCCGACTCACTTCATGCGCAGCCTCAACATGCGCGAGCAGCTGATCCGCGAGGTGGAGATCATCCCGCTGGAGGTGGTGGTGCGCAACGTCGCCGCCGGCTCGTTGGCGCAGCGGCTGGGGCTGGAGGAGGGCAAGGCCCTGCCGCGCCAGATCGTGGAGTTCTACTACAAGAACGACGAGCTGGGCGACCCGATGGTCACCGAGGAGCACATCACCGCGTTCGGCTGGGCGACGCCGCAGGAGATCGACGAGATTCTGGCGCTGGCGCTGCGCATCAACGACTTCCTGGTTGGGTTGTTCCTGGGCATCGGCATCCGGCTCGTCGACTTCAAGATCGAGTTCGGGCGCGAGTGGGAGAACGAGCAGATGCGCATCGTGCTCGCCGACGAGATCAGCCCGGACACCTGCCGGCTGTGGGACATCGCCACCTCCGACAAGCTCGACAAGGACCGCTTCCGCCGCGACATGGGCGGCGTGCTCGAAGCCTATCAGGAAGTGGCGCGGCGGCTCGGCGTGCTCGCCGGCAGCCCCCGCCCGAGGGGGAGCGGCCCGGTGCTGGTCAGCTCCAAGCCGAATTGAGCGTGACCGCCACCCGTCATCCTGGACGGAGCGGCGCAAGCCGAAGGCGAGCGGCGCTCCGGTCCGGGACCTCCGCGAGATTCGACTCGCTTTACGAGGTCCCGGATAGCCGCCCCTGCGGGGCTCGGCTTCCGGGATGACGGGTGGGAAGGGATTGTATTGTGAAGGCGAACATCAGGATCACGCTCAAGGCCGGGGTGCTCGATCCGCAGGGCAAGGCCATCGAGCACGCCCTCAAGAGCCTCGGCTTCGAGGGCGTCAACGAGGTGCGCCAGGGCAAGTACATCGAGGTCGAGCTCAACGAGAGCGACGAGGCGCGGGCGCGCGAGCAGGTGGACAGGATCTGCCGCGAGCTGCTCGCCAATACCGTGATCGAGAAGTACGCCTACGAGATCGTGGGGTCATGAAGCGCGGAAAGGATTGCCGGATGGTGCTTCGCGGGCTCATCGCAGCCGGTGTCGCGGCAGGCTTGGGCGCCGGTCTCACGGCGCTCGCGGCGGCGCCCGCTGCCGCGCAAGCGGCCGCCGAGACGACGCCCTTCGAGAGCAAGGAATTCCACTACGCGGTGGCGCTGCCGGCCGGATGCCGTCACGAGGAGGGCCCCGGCACGGTCGACACAATCTGCGCGCCGGATTTCGACCCCGCCAAGAGCGCGCTGGCGAGCAACGCCGCCGCGCTGGTACTGAGCGTGGCGGCCGAGCCCATGGCCGGCGAGGGCGACTCCAGCATCGGCGCCCTGCAGGAGCGCTACGGTGGGGCGGCCTTCAAGGAGGAGCTGCCCGAGGCGGTGTGCGGCGAACCCGACAAGGCCCGCGTCAAGATCGAGAACTTCAGCGAAATCATCGACGGGCCGCGCCTCGTCTATACCGCCGACGTGGTGTGCGCGCCCGTCAGGTTCCTGCAGATCGGCGAGCGCCGGGCCACAGTGCGCTACGTGCTGACGCCGGATGTGCGCTATCGCCTGATGGGGCGCGCCCAGGTGGAGGACTTCGACAGGCAGCGCGGGACCATCGACGCGTTCCTGGCGAGCTTCCGCGTGCTGCCCGGCGAGAAGGCCGAAAGGTGAAGCAAGACGCCTGGACAGGGTCAAGGATCGGGCATGAAAGCCGCCGTCATCGTCTTTCCCGGCTCCAACTGCGACCGGGACGTCAAGGTTGCCATCGAGCGCGTCATCGACGGGGACGTGAGCCTGGTGTGGCACGCCGACGCTGCGGTGCCGGCGGTGGACGTGATCGTCCTGCCGGGCGGCTTCGCCTATGGCGACTACCTGCGCACGGGTGCGATGGCGGCGCACTCGCCCGTCATGCGCGACGTGGTGGCGAAGGCGAGGGCCGGAACGCCCGTGATCGGCATCTGCAACGGCTTCCAGGTGCTGTGCGAGGCGGGGCTGCTGCCCGGCGTCCTGATGCGCAACGCCTCGCTCAAGTACGTGTGCCGGGATGTCTGGCTCAAGGTGGAGCGGACCACGACGCCGTTCACGGGCCGCTACCGCGCCGGCGAGATCATCCGCCTGCCCATCGGCCATGGCGAGGGCAACTA
>DATBKR010000574.1:0-4891 GCA_036555805.1 Hyphomicrobiaceae bacterium
ATGGTGCCAGCCTCCTCGCGAACCCGGTGGGTGACGTGCCACGGGATGAGGAAGCTCTCCAGGAGCTCCACCATGTAATAGAATACAAAGCCAATGGCGGTGAGCGCCACCAAGGTAGCGAACATCATCGGCGTCTCCAGATTGGAATTGGTGACCAGGAGCAGGTAGCCGAGGCCCTGGTCGGCGCCGACGAATTCGCCCACCACCGTGCCGGCGATGGCCAGCGTCGCCGCGACCTTGAGGCCGCTGAACAGGTACGGCAGACTGGTCGGGAGGCGGAACTGGGTGAACACCTGCAGGCGACTGGCGCCCATCGAGCGTGCGAGATCGTCCATCTCCGGCGACATCGACCGCAGGCCGACGGCGGCGTCGATCACGATCGGGAAGAACGAGATGAGAAAGGCGACGAGGATCTTCGGTGTGGCGCCGACGCCGAACCAGACGAGGAACAGGGGCGCGATGGCGACCTTGGGCACGATCTGGAAGAACAGCATGGTCGGCGTCACCAGCTCGTCGAAGGTGCGCGACGAGGTGATGGCGATGGCCAGCGGCACCGCCACCACGACGGCCAGCGCGTAGCCCGCGATCATTTCGTAGACCGTCACCCAGCCGTGGTGGAGCAAGTCCGGCAGCCGTGCCACGAACACCTGCGCGATCCTCGTTGGCGTCGGCAGCAGATAGGCCGGCATCTGGTAGGCGACGACGAACAGCTGCCAGGCCAGCAGGAACGCCAAAATGCCGAGCAGCGGCACGAGCTTGCGCAGGAACGCCAGCCCGGTCCCGTTCGCGGTGCCGGCTGCAGTGCCTGCGCCGGACTTGGCGGGGGTGCTCGCGAGCGTCATCATTCCTTCCCTATCCGGCCCCGATTTTTCTGCTTCCCGACACCAGCGAGACCCCTACGCCGGCTGCAGGTCTTCAACCCACGCCGCGGGCGACAAGGCGCGCCGGGCGCGATCGTCGGGCGTGAGCCCGAGGCCTGCGCCGGTCGGCACCGGCATCACGTCGCCACGCGCGCGAAATGTCGCGTCGGTCGTGCCACGGTGGGCGATGTACTGCGGCCCGTTGAGCGCGGCCGGAGTGTCGAGCCCGGCCCAGCCGAAGAAATGCGCCGACGCCGCCAGCGACAGCTCCGGATCGGTGAGGCCGGAGGCGTAGAGCAGGAGGCCGCCGTCGTGCAGAAGCCTGGCGATGCGCGACGCGTTCCACAGGCCGCCGCAGCGCGCCACCTTCATGGCGATGCCGTCGAACATGCCGAGCGCCATGAACTCTGCCGCCTCCACCGGCGACACGATGCCCTCGTCCATGAGGACCGGGAGCGCCCCGAGCCGCTTCAATGCCTGGTAGTCGCGCAGGCGGTTCGGCGGCAGCGGCGACTCGATGGCCCTGAGACCGAGGTCGGCGAGCTTGGGCGCCATCGCGCACGCGGCGTCGAGCGTGTAGCCGGTGTTGGCATCGGCCCAGTGGAAGCCGCCGGGGGCGAAGCGCATCACCGTGCGCACGAGCTCCAGATCGTAGGCCGTCGTCTGCGGCGGACCGATCTTGATGTTGAAATTGGAATAGCCGAGCGCGCTGCCCTCTTCCAGCTGCCGCTCCGCGCCTTCGAGCGTCGGGGCCTGCACGGTCCAGCTCAGCCTGATCTCGGTCGCCTTCCCCCCGGTGAGACTGCCACCGGTGATGAGGTCGCTCACCGGGCTGCCGACCTGCCTGCCCCAGAGATCGTAGCAGGCGAGATCGATGGCGGCTTTGGCCAACGGCTGGCCGACCGAGAAGGACGGCCGGATCGCGCGCTCCATCCGCGCGTGAATGTCTTCGATGTCGCTGGGATCGGCGCCGAGGACGATAGGCGCGAGATTGTGCATTAGCGTGGTTTCGACCGATTCGACGGTCTCGTAGGTCCAGGTCTCGACCGGAACCGACTGGCCCCAGCCTTCGAGGCCATCCTCGTCGGTAAGGCGCAGCACGATGGTCGGCCGCGTGGCCGTCTTGAAGAACTTGAACTCGCCGACAAAGGGATAGTCGACCCTGGCAATATCGACGCCGACGATCCGCGCCATCCCACGCAATCCTCCCCAGTTCCTCGTCCTCCCTTTCTTCGCGACGCCCGCACGAGAGGTTGCCAGGGAGTTTAACTATCTGGTTAGATCGGAGCGAGAAAAAAATGCGATCGCGGCCGGCGCGCGTCGCTTCGACGAACCGTAGGGTGCAATGCGGCTTCGCCTTATTGCACCCTACCCTAACTGCGGCCTTCGTAGAGGTCGCGGCCGCGCACCAGGGCGCGGATCTTGCCGTCGGCGATGCTGCGCTTGAGCATCCAGAAGCCGCAGTCGGGGTGGATGTACTTGACCCGGCCGGGGCCCAGCACCTTGTCGGCCCGCTCGATTGCGCGCGCGATGGCGTCGGACGACTCGATGGTCGTCTGCTTGATGTCGACCACGCCGAGGCCGAAGCCGATCTCCGGCCGCAGGCCCTTGAACGCCTCCAGCTCCTCGGCCGGGCGATGTGCGTTCTCCATGACGATGTGATCGACATGGAGCGCGTTGAGATAGTCGATCAGCCTGTCCCAGCCCCCCTTCTGGATGGTCTGGCCGCCGTAGTTGCCGAAGCACAGATGCACGGCCGGCGTGGTCGGGATGGCGCGCAGCACGCGGTTGATCGCCTCCGCCGCCCACGGCCATTCGTCCGGCGCGCCCGGAAGATTGGCCTCGTCGAGCTGGATGACGGTCGCGTCGATGTGCTTCACCTGTTCGGCCAGCACCTCGGCAATGGCAAAGGCCAGCTCCGCCTTGTCCTTGTAGTGGGTGTCGAGCAGCATCTTGGCGAGCATGTGCGGGCCGGTCAGCGTGAACTTCAGCGGCTTGGTCGCCAGCGCTTTGGCCCGCGCACAGGCCCACGGCAGGTCGAGCGAGCCGGGGCCGAGCCGGCCGACCACGACGCCGGACGGCTTGGCGCGGAACAGCATGCCCGGCTGTGCCCTGAAGCTCATCCACTCGGCCAGGGCGATCTCGCGGCGCACGCCGGACATCGGCAGCACGAAATACTCGATCATGCCGTTGGTCTCGGGATGGTTGACATCGAAGCGGTAGAGCTCGCCGTCGCAGACGAGATCGATTCCGGCCTTCTCCTGGGTGGCGATGACGACGCGGGTGGCGTCGACGAGCGCCTGCTCCGACGGCAGGGCGACGAGCCAGTCCGGAACCGGATAGGACCCGACGGTCGTGGTTTGAATTATCGGTGCCGGCATTTGGAAATGCTCCTTCGACTCCTCGCCACAGGTGCGACCGGATTCCCCTCCCCCCTGTGGGAAGGGGCTAGGGGTGGGGGAACCCCTACTCTGATGTTCTGCAATCCCCCCACCCTGTCCCTCCCCACAGGGGGGGAGGGGACGCCTGGCGCGCGTCTTGCTCAACTCAGCCGTGAGTGTCTTTGTAGGTCTCCGGGTCGCTCTGATAAGACCGGGCAGCCGCCGTCACGCCGCCTTCAGCCGCTGCGAGGCGATGCGGGCGCCCTCCACCAGCGCCTCGAACTTCGCCCACACGATGCTCTCGTGGATCTCGTCGTTGCCGGCGAAGCTCGCAAAGCCGCAGTCGGTGCCGGCGATCACGCGCTCCCGCCCGAAGGCGCCGATCCACCGGCCGAGCCGCTGCGCCACAGCTTCCGGATGCTCCACCATCACGTTGGACTGCGTGATCATGCCGGAGATGACGACGATGTCGTCGGGCAGCCCGGCGTCGCGCCAGCTCGTCCATTCGTGCTCGTGGCGCGGATTGGCGGCCTCGAAAGAGAAGGCGCCCGCATTGATGCGGCCCAGGATGTCTACGATGTACTTCGCCTCGAGGTCGTGGACGCGTGGCCCGAAATTGATGCCGTAGCAGGTGTGGAAGCGCACGCGGTCCTTGGGAATTCCTCGCAGCGCGTGGTTGATGGCGTCCACGCGCAGCGCGATCCATCTGCGGCATTCGTCCACCGACTTGCCGGGATGGCAGACGTAGTGCGTCACGAGGTGCGGGTCGTCCACCTGCAGCACGAAGCCGGCCTCGACGATGGCGCGGTATTCCTCGCCGATCGCATCGGCGAGTGCGTAGAGGTACTCCTCGTCGCTCTTGTAGTAGGCGTTGCGGTTCCACTCCTCGATCGAGGAGACCGAGGTCGCCGGCACGAAGGCTCCGGTGACGTTGACGCCGGCGAGCGCTGCCTTGAGGTTGTCGAGGTCGGTCTTAAGCTGCCGCTGTCCGCGATACATCACGGGGCCCGAGCAGATGTAGTGGACGTGCCGGGTGTGCACGTTGGAGAGCTGCGGCCGGTAGAAATCCGGAAACGCCTCGACCTCGCGCGAGCCGGCCCAGGGGCTCTGGCTGGGGCGGGCCGTGTCGACCTCGAAACCCGACAGGCGCTCGTTGATGTAGGTGATGAAGCTCGGCTTGCTCATCTCGCCGTCGGCGACGACATCGATGCCGAGCGCGGCCTGCCTGCGCACTATCTCGGCCACCGCCTGCCCGATCCTGGCCTGATAGGCCGTCTCGTCGACCGGCTCGCCCTTCTGCCGGGCCGCCGTCATGGCGTGGAGATCGGCCGGCCGGGGCAGGCTGCCGACGTGGGTGGTGAGAATGCGATCCCCGCTGCGCTGCATGGCGCCTCTCCCCGTTTCATGTAATTAACTGGATTGTTACTCCGCCGGTGCGCGATTTCAAGCCGCTGCCGGAGTGGCGGCGGGCAGCGGCACAGGGCCGGCCTGCGCGGTGCGACGTGCCGGCGAAAGCGGGTGTAGGCGCAATGCGGCTGTCGTCTTACTGCAGCTTACAACCGCGCACCTCAGTTGTGGTCCTCCGGCAGCGACGGGAGGGGGAAGAATTCGATGCCCTCCTCGCTCAAGGCCTGGGCCTCCTCGCGCGTG
>DATBKR010000575.1:0-9542 GCA_036555805.1 Hyphomicrobiaceae bacterium
CTCCTCGATCTCGCCGTTGGAGCTTTTCACCTCGCGCCGGTCGATGAGGCGGGCGGTGCATTCGACGGCGATGTCGCTGCGGCGCGGCAACGGGTGCACGCCGAAGCGCACCTTGCGGGCTCGGGCCGGGCCGAACGGCTCCACGTAGAACGCGTGCAGCGCCGAGGTGCGGGCGCCGGTGTCGACTTTGGCCTTGATGGCGTGCAGGCCGAGCTCGGGCAGAATCACCCATTCCTCCCAGCCAAGGATGAACGGATGAGACAGGCGGGGAGGCATGCACGGTCCGGTCTTGCGGGCAGTTTCCGCGCCCAGTGAAACGCAAGGCCGGCCCGTCCGCAAGCGCCGCGGTGTAGCGGCGCAGGGCGATGAGGGCCGGGCTGATAGTGCGCAGACCGCAGATTTGCCCGTGCGCTGAGCGCGGGGACCGCGGGGGCGGCAGCGCCCGCGCAGGCTACAAGGGGCTGGCGGTTGACGACATCGCGCCAGGCGCGCCGGCGGCGGCCGGTCGGCGATTCATCGGTTGCGAGGTGAGCATCGACTCCTGTACGGTGGACAGCCACCGCACGCTGAATGGCCCAGAACAGAGGATTGAAGGGGGGACGATGAGGTTTTCGCCGGCAGCCATTGCCGGGGCAGCGTTAGCCCTGGTCTTGTGGTGCGTGCAGCTTCCCCTGGCCCAGGCCGAGGACTGGCCGACCAGGCCGGTACGCATGCTGGTGGGGTTCGGGGCCGGCGGCGGCACCGACGTATTGGCGCGCATCGTCGCCGACCGGCTGTCGGGGATCCTCGGCCAGCAGTTCGTCGTGGAGAACAAGCCGGGGGCGGGCGGCACCATTGCCGGCGGCATCGCCGCCAAGGCCCCGAACGACGGCTACACCGCGCTGGTGGTGAGCACCGGCCACGCGGTGTCGGCGGTCACCGTCAGGCAGGTGCCCTACGACCCGGTGGCGAGCTTCGCGCCCGTCGGCATCGTCGGCAACTCGGCCTATGTCGTGGCGGTGTCTAAGAATTCACCAGCGACCGACCTCAAGAGCCTGGTGGCGCTCGTCAACAAGGAACCGGGTAAGTTCAACTACGCCACCCTCGGCCAGGGCGCCACCCAGCACCTGATCGCCGAGGACCTGTGCCAGCGCACCGGCATGAAGGCGCAGCACGTCTCGTTCCGCACGACCGGCGAGGTGATCACGGCCCTGCTCAGGGGCGATGTGGCGTTCGGCATGGACCTGTTCCACGCGCTGCGCGGCCAGGTGGACGCCGGCGACCTGCGCCTGATCGCGGTATCGACGCCTGAACGCTGGCCGGCGGCCCCGAATGTACCAGCCATTGCAGAGAGCGACCTGCCCGGCTTCGGTTACAGCGGCTGGTACGGACTCGTTTTCCCCGCCGGCACGCCACGACCCATCGTCGACAAGCTGCACAAGGCGCTGCAGCAGGTGCTCATCGACGAGGACGTGAAGAAGAGGTTCGCGGGCGTCGGCGCCATCGCGAGACTCTCCACTCCGGAGCAGCTGAGCCGGCTGATTGAGAGGGACGTCAAGAGCTTCCAGCAGGCGGCGCAGAAGGCGGGCCTCGAAGCGAAGTAGGAGGCGGTTCAGCTTGGAGGAGGAACGCCGGTGGCCCGCACGTCGGCACCGCCGTTATCTGACGTTCACCTTGGCCTCCTTGACGACCCTGGCCCAGAGGTCGAGGTCCTGCTTGATGAAGGTCGCGAACTCCTCCGGGCTGCTGCCCACCACCTGTACGCCCAGCTTGGCGAAGCCGGCCTTGACCTTCGGATCCGCCAGTGCCTTGAGAGTGGCGTCATGCAGCTTGGTGACGACGCTCCTGTCCATGCCGGCGGGGCCGACGAGGCCGGAAACATTGAGCACCTCGAAATCTCTCACGCCGGCTTCCGCAAAAGTCGGCACCTCGGGGAGGGCCGCCATGCGCTTGGCCGAGGTGACGCCAAGCGCTCGCACCTTGCCGCCCTCCACCTGCGACACGGTGGTGCTCGCCTGGTCGAAAAGCGTCTGGACCTGGCCTCCCAGCAGGTCGTTCATGGCGGCTGCCGACCCCTTATAGGGGACGAGCAGGAACTTGGCGCCCGTGCGGAGCTGGAACAGTTCGGAAACAAGATGGTTCGAGGTACCCAGCCCGGCATGCGCCTGGGTGATCTCTCCTGGCTTTTCTTTTGCCAGCTTCACGAGCTCCTGCAGCGACTTGATGGGAGAGTCTGCCCTGACGATCAGCGCAAACGGCACGGTTTGGATCAGGCTGATCGGCGTGATCCCCTTGATCGGGTCGTAGGGCCAGTTCGAGAAGATGTTGGGGCCAACGCTGACCGTGCTGTTGGTGCCCATCATCAGCACATACCCATCTGGCTTCGAGTTCATGACGCCGCTGGCGCCGATCATGCCGCCGGCGCCCGCGCGGTTCTCGATCACCACGGGCTGGCCGAGGACCTCTTGCATGATGGGGGCGATCAAGCGGGCGGTAACGTCGGTATTGCCCCCGGCCGGAAACGGCACGACGATCCTGATCGGCTCGCTCGGAAAGGTCTGCGACCGTGCCGCCCCCGGGCAGACCAGCACCGCTGCGAGCAGCCCCAATCCGGCGCACTTAGATAGGTTCAGGCCCATTCATATCCTCCTTCCGCAGCAACCGTCCGGCCAACCCCTGCGCGCAGGGGCGCCACGCATTGGCATCTCTCTACGGGCAGGCCTTATCGTTTCGGCCTATTGCGCGACCACTCCAGGAACTCCCTGAAGAGCCGCTCCTGCTCGGCCGGATCCCGCGGCGCGGCTCGCGCCGCCTGCGCGCGCGCCTGGGTGGCGTCCACGGCAGCCGGCGATTCGCCCTTTGTCGCACTCTTGGCCGCTTGCCGATCGAGCCAGCGTTGCGCGGCGGAAAATCGCTGCCAGCCGCGAATGGTTGCACCGATGTTGACCTGCTTCCACACCGGATGGCGGGTGGGCTCCATGAGCTTGTCGATATTCGAGAAGAACGCATCCACGAACCTCTCGATCTTCTTGTATCGCTCCGTGCCCGGCGGCCAATTGAAAGTGATCAGGACGGTGCTGGTGGCGATCGTGTGGCTCTTCTGGTTCGGTGCGATCAGATTCGGGTAGTCGGCATCGGTCAGGTTTGTCGGCACATAGTCTCGCTCCAGGGCGGCGACATACGGAACTTCCAGGAACTTGAGACCTGCGCCCGGCTTGATGGCGGAGAATGCGGGGACAGGCATAGGGCACGAGCACACGGCCCCATCGATCTCACCCCTGCGCAGCAACTGGACAGCGTCGCCCGGCCCCACGTTGATTTCCTCGGCGGGCTCGGCACCGAGCGCCTTCAGCACCTTCGGTCCGAATACTGAGGTGCCGCTGCCCTTCGCATTGAAGCTCAGCTTCTTCCCTTTAAGGTCTGCTAAGCCATTGTATTCCGCTCGCGTCAGCACCTGAAAGGTATCCACCGCAAGCGGTGCGATGTACGAGATGCGCCGATCGATGTTCGGTCCCCACTCGCCAGAGTCCTTCATGGCATTGAGCACCTGCACCGAGACGATGCCCAGGTCCACGCCGCGCGCATAGAGGATGTCGCCTATGTTCGTCCTCGAGCCCGCGCTGGCGACGGGAAGCACGCGCACGTTGTCTGTCTGGCTCACCGCGACCGCGATGTCGTTCGCCAGCTGAAGATAGGTCGCACCGAAGGGCCCAGACACCATGACCAGCATGTTCTCGTTGATCTTCCGGCGGACCTCATCGGCATGAAATGTCTCGGACTTCCTCGCCTCCTGACGAGAAGCTTGTGCGCTGCAGGGGGCGACAGCAAGGGGCAGCAACGTGAGTGAAAGCGCCAGAAGCGACCAGTTTCGCATTTTGTTACCCCCGAACTTGCTCAAGCGACAGCCCGACGATTCGAAGGGCCGGATGCTTCCTTCCTGGTCGGTCCTTGAAATCCTGGTGAAATCCTGGCAGCAGGCCGCCGCCCGACAGTCCCAATCGACTGGGCTGAGTTGCAGGACACCCCCTACTGGCAATCCCTCCGCGTTGAGCATTTGCGAGCCGTGGCACGTTCGCCAAAACCGTATAGGGAACCTTCCCGATTGACAAGATCGGTGCGGAGCGTCGGCACGCCCGTTCTCATGGCACGTGCCCGGCGCAATCGAGTTGCAAGGCGGGGGGCGGCCGCATCATTTCGGGCGGGTGCCAAGCCATTGTCTGCACGCCCCGCTTGAAGGCCGCGACCGGTTGAGCGATCTCGGCAATGGCCTGCTCGGGGGTCTGGGCGTTGACGATCACGATGTCGGCGGGCAGGCCGACCTTGAGGCCGTAGTCGCGCACGTTGAGCAGCCGCGCCGACCTGTCGGTGAGCATGCGGAAGCACTCGCGCAGCTGGGCGGGCCGGTCGAGCTGCAGCACGTTGGCGTAAAGATTGGCCATGCGGATCAGCGAGCAGTCGCCGTAGGGCGTCGCCGGGTTCAGCACGTTGTTGGACGACAGCGAGCAGTTGACGCCGTGCTCAATCAGGAAGTTGGCGTCGGCCACGCCGCGCCGGACGCTGTGATCCTGGTCCCGCCCCATGAGGAACAGGTCCGTCGCCGGCAGCACCGTCGCCGCGATGCCGGCGTCGGCGAGCCGCCGGGCCAGTTCCGCCACCTGCTCCGGCGGCAGCAGCGACAGCTTCGCCATGTGGCCGACCACGACCCGGCCGCCGCGCCGGTACTTTTCCGTCAGGTCGCGGACGAGATGGATGTTCATTGCCTCGGGCGTGTTGCCCACGTCCAGGTGGAGGTCGATGTCAACGTCGAACTCCCGCGCCAGCGCGAAGACGCGCTCGATCTGGCCGGCGGGATCGCTGTCGTAGCGCGGCGCGCCGCCGATCGCCGTGGCGCCCCGCTTCAGCGCCTGCACCAGCAACTCGTCGGTGCCGGGGTAGTTGGTCAGGCCCTCCTGGGGAAAGACGCACAGCTCGACGTCGATCGCCCACCGATAGTCGGAGACGAGCGAGTGCACCGCCTCGAAGCCGCGCATGCCGATGCCGGGGTCCACCTCCACCTGCGTGCGCATGCGGGTGGTGCCGTGCAGGACGCACTGCTCCAAGGTACGCTCGGCACGCGCGCGCACGTCCTCCAGCGACATGGCGGGCTTCAGCGGCGCCACGCCCTTGACAGGGCTGAGCTCGCGGCGGCTCTGAGGCACGCAGCGGTCGATGATGCGCGACTTGTCGAGGTGGACGTGGGTCTCGATCAGGCCGGCGCACGCGAGCCGCCCCTGGGCATCGTAGACTGTCGCATCCGCAGTGAGCCGGCGCTCGATCGCGAGGATGCGGCCATCGCCGCCGATGCCGATATCGAAAGTCTCGTGCGGCGGCCCGTCGGGAAGCCGGACTTTGCGGACGACCAGATCGATCAACTTCGCCTCTGAAGCGTGTTGCTGGGGCCTCGGCCTTCATGTGACGGCCTCGACGAGCGGCCACCATCGCTCGATCTCGGCCTTTTGATAAGCGCGGAGCAACGGCCCCGCCGCCTATTTGCTGCCCAGCCGCTGCAGCCGCGCGGTGGCCTCGGCGGCGCCCAGGGCGTGGGCGCGCTCGTACCAGCGCCTGGCCTCGGCGGCGTCGGGCAGGACGTTGCGCAGCTGCGGCTTGTCCAGCTCCGCCGGATCGTACGTGCCGGCGAGCGCCATCGCTGCCTGCGGCAGCCCCATCTCAGCGGCACGCTCGAACAGCAGGCGCGCAGGCGCGATGCGGCCGTCGGCCAGTTCCTCGTTGCCGCGCTTCAGATACTTGAGCGCGGTCTGGCGGTCGGCCGGGTCGAGCACGGGCAGCGCAGGCCTGGGCGCCGCCGCCGCGGGCGCACTCAGCGAGGCCGTTTTTGCCGCCGCCTCGCTTGCCGGCGCCGAGGGTTCAGCCGCCGCGGCCATGCGCGGTGCCGGTGATGTCCCTTCGCGGCGGCTCGACGACGCCGTGGCGGCGGAGGCGGCCGCGATCAAGTGCTTCTGCACGATGGCAGAGTAGGCATTACTCTCCTTGAGACGCTTCAGGCCCTGGTTCAGCGCATTGATGAGATCGGCCCCGCGCGCGTGTTCGCGCCAGACCACGGCGTGCACGGCGGTCGTCGCCAGCGGGCGGGGCTGCATGACGAAATAGGGCGTCAGCCCAAGCCGGCGCAGGAGATAGGTGCCCTCCAGATCGGTGGCGACGAACGTGTCGGCATCGTGCGCCTGCACGGCGGCAACGCAGTCGAGCAGGGTGGCGCGCCGCATCACGGAGACGCGCTTGTACGCCGCCCAATTGCGGCCGTTGCCGTTGAGGGGCGACAGGTCGCGATCGTGGGAAAGGCAGATGGTCTTGCCGAGGATGCTGTCGTCGGTCTCGAACTTGAACGCGCTGTCGGAGAGCGTAAAGAGCCCCAGCACAACCTGCAGTATCGGGTCGGAGAATACCGCGCTGTCGCACAGCACCGCCGAGGACTGCGTGAGGTTGCTGGGATGCTCGCAGTCCGCGCTATCGACGGGCAGCCCGAAGTCGACCGTAGCCAGGGCCTGCGGGTCCAGCACGCCGCCGATCCAGCGCACGGTGCTGTCGGCGCCCACGCTCGGCTCGGCGCGGATCAGGCTGGCGCCGACCAGCGCCACCGCCAATCCCCCCTCCGGCAACTGCTCATCGGCCAGCGGCGGCGCGGTGATAGCAAGAATACGGATCTTCGATTTCTGGACGGCTTCCTCCGTGCCCGCGGCTTTTGTCTGGCCGTGGGCGTGCGTCAGCAGCGCCAGCAGGGCGAACACGCCGCCGATGGCGGGCAGCACGTAGCGACCCATCGCGTACAACCGATCGGCGAAAATGGTTGCACCCCCTGCATTGCGACCAAGGTCAAGCCTTGACCATATTTGTGGCATTGCCACGGCCAGGGCAACGGAAAGGCACGCGCAAGCCAACGTTCTTGCAGCGGCCGACATTCTTGGCGCATGGTCGCGCGCGGCGCGGCAAGGCGGAGGAGAGGCTGCATGGCGATCGAGGTGGCGGTGATCGGCACGGGTTGGTGCGGGGGCATCCGCGCCGAGGCGCTGTCGCGCTCGGCCCTGGTGAGCAGGCTGCACGTCTGCGAGATTCGTCCCGAGCGACTCGATGAGGTGCGCCGACTGACGAATGCGGCGACGGCCACTCCCGACTACCAGGACATCGTAAGGAATCCGAACATCGGGGTGGTGTACATCTCGACCACTCCGGAATCGACGCACCACCCCATCGCGCGCGACTGCCTGCGCGCCGGTAAGCATGTGCTGCTGGAGAAGCCCATCGCCTTGACGCTCTACGAGGCCGACGAGCTGATCGCGCTGGCGAGACGCGGCAACCTCAAGTTCACCATCGGCTACTCCCAGCGGTTCAACACCAAGGTCGCCTACGCCAAGAAGAAGCTCGTCGACGGCACCCTGGGCAAGCCGGTGAGCGTGATGGTGAGCCGGCACCTGTCGCGCAACCTCGGCAAGAAGATCGCCTCGCGCGTGCGCCTGTCGCCGGCGGCGATGGAGTCCACCCACGACCTCGACATCGTGTTCTGGCTGCTTGAGCCCGCCAAGCCGGTGCGCGTCTACTCGCAGGGCGCCTACGGCTACATGCAGCCCGTGAACGGCTCCTACGACATCATGTGGAGCACGGTCACCATGGATAACGGCGTGCTGGTGGCCATCGGCGGCGGCTGGAACCTGCCGCCCGGCTATCCCAACTACTGCGCCACGTGGATCGAGATCACCGGCACCGAAGGCGCGCTGTTCCTGGACGATACCCAGCGCGACAACTGGCTCAATACGGTCTCCGGCGGCACCCAGTTCCCCATGTCCACCATGCCCGGCGAGCAGGTGGACCACGTGTTCGCCGGCCAGATGGGGCCCGAGACCATCCACTTCCTGGAGTCCGTCATCCGCGATCGCCCGCCGATGGTCAGTCCCGAGAGCGCCCGCACGGTGATGGAGGTCTACAGCGCCGCCGACCTCTCCGCCGAGCGCAACATCCCCATCGACCTGCCGCTTTCGAACGAGGCGCTGGCGGGGATTGCGGAGTTGGCGGCGGGAAGACGCGGCTGCGCGGACTGACCGGATGGGCGTTCGTATTCCCGGTAGGGCATGGGGTCAGCCTCTGCCTTCGCCTGCCCCCCGCCGGGGCGCAGGGCCTGACCGGCGTTCCAATACGGGGGCGTGACTCCATTTCTGTGCCCTTCTGTCGCGCGGCCAACGGCACCCTGGCGGCGTGCCCGCGCATGGTGTGCCAATGGGCGATGGCACTAGTTCGCGTCGTATCCGGGTGGATCGCGCTGTTCCGGGCGCAGCGCTGGAGCAGGGAGATTCTGCTGGCCGCCGTCCTGACCCTTGCTGCTGCGGTCTTCATCGCCGCCGCCCTGCTGGGCGAGGAGACGCATTTCCATGCCAAGCCGCCGTACGCGGCGGCCGACAAGTAGCGGCACCCCTCCGACGGACCCGTCAGACACCGGATCGGCCGCGGCGCGTGTCGGCTACTGCGCCGTCCAGCCGCCGTCGATGGTGTAGTTGGCGCCGGTAATGGAGCCGGCCTCCTCGCCGGCCAGGAACACCGCCAGTGCGGCCACCTCGTCCACGGTCACGAAGCGCTGGGTGGGCTGGCGCGTGAGCACCAGCCGCTTGGCCGCCTCCTCGGAGATGTTCTCCGACTTGGCGAGATCGGGGATCTGCTTCTCCACCAGCGGCGTCCACACGAACCCGGGCGAGATTGCGTTGGCGGTGACGCCGGCCTCGGCGAGCTCCAGGGCCACCGTCTTGGTGAACCCGGCAAGGCCGTGCTTGGCCGACACGTAGGCGCTCTTGAAGGGCGAGGCGCGCAGCGAGTGCGCCGAGCAGATGTTGACGATCCGCCCCCATTTGCGCCGCTTCATGCCCGGCACGGCTGCACGCGTGGTGTGGAAGGCGCTCGTGAGATTGATGGCGATGATCGCATCCCATTGCTCGATGGGGAATTCCTCCACCGGCGCCACATGCTGGATGCCAGCGTTGTTGACCAGGATATCGACCGCGCCCAGTTCCCTCTCGGCCTTCGCGATCATGTCGGCAATCTGGTTGTGGCGCAGCATGTTGGC
This sequence comes from Hyphomicrobiaceae bacterium, assembly GCA_036555805.1. GTDB lineage: Bacteria > Pseudomonadota > Alphaproteobacteria > Rhizobiales > Hyphomicrobiaceae > AWTP1-13. The sequence goes on from DATBKR010000575.1 coordinate 9,083, forward strand.
GCCGTCGTAGAGAACCCGCGTGCCGTGCGCGGCCACCTCCTGCACCGCGCGCTCGATGTCCTTGTCGTCGCCGAGGCCGTTGACGACCACGTTGGCCCCGGCCGCGGCCATGGCGCGCGCGATGGCGTGCCCGATGCCGGACGTGGACCCGGTGACGACGGCGGAACGACCTTTGAGCGACATGGGGACATGGACCTCGGTTGCGGTTCGCGCGGGCGCAGCGGCTTGGCCGTCCACGGCGCCGTGGAAAGGCGCCGGCCAGAGCCGCCGGCCGGATGCTAGACGCTAGGTTGCGAGCCGCGCCAGCGCCATCTCGCGCAGCACGCGATTTTCGAGTTCGGCGTCGTCGAGGCGGATCTTGACGAGATCGCCGATGCTGACAATGCCGACCATGGCGCCGTCGCGCACCACCAGCACGTGCCGCACGCGGTTGTCCGTCATGATCCGCAGGACGTGGGCC